>JAKFCK010000423.1:0-13496 GCA_036676685.1 Chitinophagaceae bacterium
ATGGTCGCGAAAAAAATAAAACATGCAATTTTCATCTGCTGTTTTTTATCGATTTATAATAGGAGAACCGGCCGGGTTTTTGTTATCCGGCCGGGAAACCATCAACTTTCTTTTTTGAGGCCAAGGTAATAATTCCTTTCTTTTTTTTCCAGCTGTTCTATAGCATAACGTAAAGCCGTCCGGGGCATGGTAACAGCATGCTTATCTAAAAAATCCAGGAGCTGTTGTTTGTCTTTTTTTCCTGCTTCCCGCAACCAACCACCCGTGGCTTTATGGATGAGGTCTTCTTTGTCCCCCAACAATAATTCGGCAATTGTAAAAGTATCATTCGTTTGGCCCTGCCGGATGAAGAAATAAGTACTCACGATAGCCGTCCTTCTTTCCCATATACTTTTAGATTTAGCCAGCCTGAATAAAATAGTCCTCGGCTTATCGAACAAATATCCGCCCACCACATATGGCGCAGCGCGGTCCACAAGGTCCCAGTTATTAATGCGGTCATGACGCCGGGTATAAAGGCCAAACAATTCCTTCTTCCGGGTTTCGGTAGTTTTTTTGCTTCTTGCCTGGAAATCCATAATGCTCACTGCACCTGCTCTCACTTCATGAACAGGGCTGTCCAGGAGTTTTTCAATTTCCGGAGGCTCCATTTTCATGAATTTTTTCGCCAGTGCAAAAACATCGCCCATACGCACACCGATGAACACATCGCCTTCACCATCCGCGCCTTTGCCACGCTTAAAATACCTTTGAATTTTTTTTATTTCTTCCGGCGATTGCAATTCTTTCAATTGATCGAGGAACAGCTTTGCGGTAAAAATCTCCGCACTGGATTTTTTTATGGGAGCAGTTTTTTGGGGAGCAGTTTTGGCCATCTGCATTATTTGATGTGAAGGAATACCGATCACTGAAGTTCACATATTTCAGCATCATTCCGGGATAAAAAAATCCCCGGTAAGAACCGGGGATCTATAAGTTTATCTTGTTGCTGTGCTTAGCGGGATATCCCGTTTCAGCATTTCATCCCTGTTGGCCATTTCCCAGGCGGTATGAAACACCAGCCTTGCTCTTTTTTCCAGCAAGGGCCAGTAGATCTTTTCAATATCATCACCAGGGCGATGGTAATCCGATTTAAGCATGCCGTCATAGAAAAACAATACGGGTACGCCTTTGCGGGCAAAATTGTAATGGTCGCTGCGAAAGTAGATCCGGTTGGGATCGTTCGGGTCATCAAATTTATAATCCAAAACAAGGTTGGTATACTTGTTATTTACGCCTTCATTAATTTTTGGCAGGTCCGTACTCAGTTTATCATGCCCTACTACGTAAATGTAATTAAGGGTATCGTCCTTCATACGTTCAGTGTCTATGCGGCCGATCATATCAATGTTCAGGTCAACAGTCGTTTTGTTTAATGAATACACAGGATTGTCGCTGTAATACTCACTGCCCAACAGCCCTTTTTCTTCACCGCTTACAGTCATGATCACCACTGTACGGCGGGGCCCTTTTCCTTCTGCCTTCGCCTTTAAAAAAGCTTCCCCGATCTGCATCACTGCTACGGTACCACTGCCGTCATCGTCAGCACCGTTATTTACCTGCCCGTTTGCACTAATGCCAATATGGTCGTAATGTGCGGTCACAAAAACGTATTCATCTTTTTTATCGGAGCCCTCTATCACGCCCAGTACATTACTGGCCATGGTGATGATACGGGACTTCTTCAACTCAAATGCCGTTTTTGCTTTTGCTACAAAATAGTCTGCCGTACCGAATGCGGTACCGGCTTTCGCTTTGTCAATGGCAGGTGCCATTTTACTGCCTAAGATGGTTTTAGCAAAAGCATGCGAAAGCATTACATAATTAAGTCTTTTCCCACCGGTGTTCCTGGGATAATATTGATTAGTTTTCCTGCTGCCGTCGATCACGCGCTGTGTAAAGGTTTCCTGTGCGGGATTGACCAGGATTACCGCTTTGGCACCCTTCTGTGCTGCAAGTACTAATTTTTTGCTGAGCCCCTGGGTGGTCCATTCGGATGTTTTTTTACTGCCGCTCACGACAAAATTTCCGTCTTTTTTGGGCTCCCCCATCATAATCACCACCAGCTTTCCTTTTACATCGAGGCCGGCATAATCATTATAACTATTGTCCTCAATTCCATAACCTGCAAAAACAATCTTTTTACCTTTAATTTTAGCCGCTTCATTTGTTGCTACCGGGCTGATATAGTCGGTGCCATAAGCCGCTGTGGTTTTACCGATCTTTAACGTACTGCTTATCAGGCTATCTTTGTGCAAAGGATACAGCTGTTGGTAACCTTTCAGTGGTGCAGGCGCAGTAAAGCCGGTTGTTTTAAAAAAGTTTTCGATATAGGCTGCCGCCTTTCTTTGTCCTTCCGTGCCGGTTTCGCGTCCTTCCATTTCATCGCTGGCTATTACTTTCAGGTGTTTTTGTAATTCAGATGTGCGGATAATACCTGCGTATTTGGCTGCATCATCTATTTGAGCCAGGCCGGCTGCACATACCAATAAAAGGGGGAGAAAGAAGATTTTTTTCATGTAGTTTGTTTAATGGCCGGCAAAATAGGGAAAAGAAGGTGTGCGGGAATTTCTTTTTTTATAAGCGGTTAATGCCGCAAGATACTGCGGTACCGATAAACGCAAGTTGTAAAGTTCTGTGGAACAAGTGTTTGAAATGTCGGGGCTTTTTTGAATAACCCGCACTCTTAAGTTGCCCGGGCCTATTAGGGGCCGGGTGAGCATTATGCATTTGATTAACTCAGCACACGCACGCTATTTTGTTCACCCTGCCGCCATGCCTTCCCCCTTCAAATTCGGTATGCATAAATACATCGAGCATTTTTTCGGCATCACCATCCCTTACAAACCTGGCAGGAATACAAATGATATTGGCATTGTTATGTTTTCGTGCCAGTTCTGCCAATTCTTCTCCCCAGCAGATGGCCGCACGGACACCCTGGTGTTTATTGGCTGTAATGGCTACGCCGTTGGCGCTTCCACATAATAAAACCCCAAAACTGGCTTCCCCGGCTTCCACCGCACTGGCCACTGGATGGGCAAAATCAGGATAGTCCACGGAATCTTTGGTATAAGTACCAAAATCTTTGAAAGCCATATTTTCTCCTTCCAGGAAAGAGATAAGGTCTTCTTTGCAATCAAATCCCGCATGATCGCATCCGATGGCTATGGGCTTAGAGGAATCGAAAATATACATGATATTGAGTTTATAAGTTTGCAGTTAAATAGCGAACCCTCCTCACAACGGTGATTATTGCTTTTACTGCTTCATCAAAGTTAATTATTAAGTCTAACTACCAGTAATAATTATAGCCAAAAAGGGAGGTCAGCAACGCTTTAAATTCCCCGGGTTTTGTTCATTTCCTTTACCCGGCTTTCTAACTCCATTCCTTTTCAACCAGTTCTCTTTTTTTATCCACCCTTCCCACCAGTACTACACTGATTTCATATAAAAGGAGGAGGGGCAAAGCTACAATTAACTGGCTGGTCCAATCGGGGGAAGGAGTAATGATGGCGGCTAATAAAAGAATAACCACAAAAGCATACTTACGAACACTTTTCATCAGCGGGGCATTGATCAACCCGATCTTGGCTAAAACAAAGGCCAGGATAGGAAGTTCAAAGGCAATACCGCAACCAAGGATAATATTATTGATCGTGTCAATATAATCCGTGAGGGTAGGCATGTATTTATATGCCCCGGTTGAACCCAGGCTAAAGTTGGCCAAAAAATTAAACGTAAAAGGGGCGAGTAAAAAATAGCCGAAAGCACCACCGGTAAAAAAACATAGCGATACCCAGAAAAGGCTCCCGCGGGAATACCGGACCTCTTTTGGCGAAAGGGCAGGTTTCACAAAACGCCACAACTCCCAGAAAAGGTACGGGAAGGCCAGCACAACACCACCGATCATCGAAATAGAGAGAGCAGACATAAAGGGACCGCTGATCGTATTGCCCTGCAAGGGAATCTCTACCGGTGGCATACACAGCGAATCGCCTAATCTTAAAAAATGGCTCAGTTTGCAGAACCAACCGTAAGTAATGAAGTCATTTTTAGCAGGGGCATATATAATATTATCAAAAACCCAGTCTACATTAATAAAAATGGCTACAAAGGCAATTCCCCAAACAATCACTCCTCTCACCAGGTGCCATCGAAGCGCCTCCAAATGATCGATAAAACTCATTTCGGCGGAATCTTCTTCCTTTGAATTGCTCAATTTTTTAAAAAACTGTTTTCTTGTTCCTTCTGTTGTAGACACCCTGAATTTTTTTGTGTGTAAAGGTAAGGTAGATTCTATAGTAAAAAACAACGCCATCGCTGTATAAAGCCAGATACGCCAATTGCAGGGGATTGGTTTTCCGGGAGGAACCAGGGACCTGCTCAATGAGAAATTGCAGGGCAGTATTAATGCTTAACAAACCACAATATTATTCTACAGGTTGGGTAAAAAAAGAAGCCCCTGTAGATACAGGGGCCGTTTACCAAAACTAACTGCTTATGAGAAAATTTACTATTAATGTTTGTTCTGAAATTATATATTCAAACACAATGCCAAAAAATAAAGAATAGCTGTTAAAGAAATTATAATGGTAACCGCAATAAATAAAAAACCTCCAGGTAGCTGGAGGCTGTGTAATTCATTGAAAAAAATATTATTTGATGAATCCTTTTATCAGCTCCATCAGGCCGTCGCCGCCATTTCTTTGCTGCTGTTGCTGAGCACCACCTGCCAGCTGGGCGACAATATCCATAAGGCTACCGCCCCCATTTGATTGCTGGCCGCTTGTAAACTGGCTGAGGAGGTCACCTATGTCGGTTCCCTGGTTTTGAGCAATCTGTTCCGTTTGCCCACCGGTAATAGAATTTAATAATTTCTCCAGGGAAAATGTGCCATCGTTGGGGTCGTTGGCTTTATTCACGAGGTTGCCGATCACACCGGGGATCAGGTCGTTCGCCACATTATTCGCCTGCTGTCCGCCAAGGTTATATTTACTAATTAATTTCCCGGCAAAATGCCCCACCATCATATTAACCAATGGGTTACTTAATAACCCGCTCTTGCCTTGTTGCTGGTTACCCCCGGTAAACAGGGAAATGATATTTTGAAGCCCACCGCCCGCCACCATATTGCGTAGGCCGGACGCCACGGTATTTGTTGCTTCCGCTACCACATCATCATTATGTTCATTGGGAACATCGGGATTATTGATCACGGACCCCATCGCGGTGCCTTTAACGAGATTAAATAGTTCTTCCAGCATATGGTAAATTTCTAAAAATTAAAAATAGCCTTTTATTGTTCGCCAAAATAAGGTTAACCCTGCGTAGTAAGTTTCTCAGCATTTTCTGCGAACTGCAGCGCTTCCATAAATTCTGACACCTCCCCATTTAAAACATTATCCAGGTTGTAGACGGTAAGCCCGATCCTGTGATCTGTGACCCTGCCCTGGGGAAAATTATACGTACGGATCTTTGCGCTTCGGTCCCCTGTACTCACCAGACTCTTACGCATATGCGCAATTGCTTCTTCGGCTTTGCGAACCTCCTCGTCATATAATTTCGTGCGCAGCATATCCATGGCCTTTTCCCGGTTACCCAGCTGGCTCCGTTCTGTCTGGCATACCACCACGATCCCTGTGGGCTTATGGGTTAGAAAAACTTTTGTCTCTACCTTGTTCACGTTCTGTCCACCTGCGCCCCCGCTTCGTGCAGTTTCCATCTTCACGTCGCTTTCTTTTAATTCAAAATCCACTTCTTCGGCTTCCGGCATCACTGCCACGGTAACTGCACTGGTGTGCACCCTACCGCTGGCCTCCGTATCTGGTACCCTTTGCACGCGATGAACCCCGCTTTCAAATTTCATGGTACCATACACATCGTCGCCCGTGATCTCTACCTGCACTTCCTTGTATCCCCCCACAGTGCCCTCACTCTCACTTAATAATGCCGTTTTCCAGCCTTTTTTTTCGCAATATTTCATGTACATGCGCAGCAGGTCGCCGGCAAATAAACTTGCCTCGTCTCCGCCGGTGCCCGCACGGATCTCCAGGATAGCATTTTTTTCATCATAAGGATCTTTAGGGATCAGCATGTTGCGAAGCTGTTTTTCCGCCTCTTCTTTTTGTGCCTCCAGTTCAGGCAGTTCCAGCTTTGCCATTTCCCGCATTTCTTCATCATCGCTGTTCAACACCTCCTTATTAAATTCAATATCATCCAGCAGCTTCACGTAGGCGTTGCGTGCATTAACAATTTTTTCCAGGCCGCGGTATTCCTTACTCATGGCACTGTACTTCTTGTTGTCGCTCACGATCTCCGGGTTGGTGAGGGCTACTCCAAGATTATCAAATTTTGCTTTTATCGCATCAAGTTTATCTAACATATCAACTTCCTTTTGGAAGGGGTTTTAATTTTCGGCTAAGTTTTAGGTGAACGCGTCTACCCATTTTTTTGCCAGCTGTAATTATTCAATTTTTTATTTCAACTTCGTACGGGCAATTTCCAAAGCCTGTTCGGGCGGCAAATTTACATTATATCAAGCAATCATTTTGTACAGAAAATTTAAACCAACGGCATTGTTTAACGGCCTGCAGCTGATGCGGGAGGATACGGTCCTGGTGACGGATGAAGGCGGTACTATCGTGGAAATGATCGATGAGCGGGAGGCAGGCGAAGAGGTAGAAACCCTGGACGGTATCCTGAGCCCCGGCTTTGTGAATGCTCACTGCCATATAGAGCTAAGCCATATGAAGGGTTTCATTCCCCGCCATACCGGACTGGTGAACTTTGTGCAAACAGTGATGGCCAGCCGTGGCGCCGGGGGCGCGGAGGAAAAAGAAACTGCAATGCGTGCCGCCGAAAATGAAATGCTCAGCTCAGGCACTGTCGCCGTGGGCGATATATGTAATGGTACAGATTCCCTGCTTCTGAAGCAGGATAGCAGGATGTACTGGCACAACTTTATTGAACTGAGTGGTTTTGTGAACAATAATGCTGAGCAGCGTTTGGCTGGGGCCGGGGAAGTTTTCAAGGCATTTAAAGCGGCAACGCCGCTGCAGGGTCTTTCATTCGCGCCCCATGCCCCCTATTCGGTATCCCGGGAATTGTTCCGGTTGCTCAATGATAACACTGCGGGCCAGGTCACCAGTATCCATAACCAGGAAGCCGCGGCAGAAAATGAGTTGTACCAAAATAAAACCGGTGATTTTCTCCGCCTTTACCAACACTTCGGGATAGATATTACGGGTTTTGCTCCTACCGGTAACACAAGCCTGCGCTCCTGGTTACCCTACTTTAACAGGGGACAACAACTGATTGCAGTCCATAATACTTTTACCAGCAGTGAAGAACTGGAAGAACTTGCTGCATCAAAAAAAGGAGCAGGACCGGGATATCCGGGTATACATTTTTGTATCTGCATTAATGCTAACCAGTATATTGAAAATAGCCTGCCGCCCATACAGCAACTTATTCAACATCATGCACAAATAGTGCTTGGTACAGACAGTTATGCCAGCAACGGGCAATTAAACATTATGGAGGAGATCAGGATGATCCGGCAACATTTCCCGCAAATTGATTTACCCGTCATTCTGCAATGGGCCACATACAACGGCGCTGTAGCCCTGGGCATACAGGACCGGTTCGGCAGTTTCGAGCCGGGGAAAAAGCCGGGCCTGGTGTTGGTCGATGCGCAAAACTTCACTGCAAGGCCGCTGTGAGAAGTTGAACCCCACATTTTCCAACCAGGGCTCCCCGCAAACTTCGCAAGTTTCGGGTAGAACTTCGGGAGTATCATACCTAATTTTGGGGGAATAATTTTATTGTTTATGAAAACACAATACGAAACGGATTTCTCCCGTATAACAGCAGCGATCGGCTATATACAGGCCAATTTCCGATCGCAACCAGGGCTGGACGAAGTGGCCAGGCAGGTCCATTTGAGCCCCTTTCATTTTCAGCGTTTATTTACTGATTGGGCGGGCGTTAGCCCGAAAAAATTCCTGCAATACCTTACCGTGGAGCATGCCAAAGCTATCTTGAAAAATAACGGGAATAATTTGTCGGATGCTGCTTTTGAAACCGGCCTATCCGGTACTGCAAGATTGCATGATCTTTTTATCAATATCGAGGGGATGACGCCCGGGGAATACAAAAACGGCGGGCGGGACCTGCAGATTAATTACAGTTTTGCACAAACCAGTTTTGGAAATTTATTGGTCGCCAGCACAACAAAAGGCATTTGTTTTATGGCTTTTACGGATGACGAAGAAACCGCGCTTGTCTCCCTGCAACAAAAGTTTCCTAACGCTTCCTACAGGCCGCTCGTGGATAAAATACAACAAAATGCCCTCCTGGTCTTCAGCGCTCACCGGGAGAAAATGCAAACGGTGAAACTTCACCTGAAGGGGACGCCATTCCAGTTAAAGGTGTGGGAGACCTTATTAAAAATTCCCCCGGGAAGATTATCGACCTACGGCTCAATTGCTGAACGTATCCACAGCCCCAAAGCTTCCAGGGCAGTAGGGTCTGCTATCGGGCATAACCCTGTCGCTTTTTTAATTCCCTGCCACAGGGTCATTCAGTCTACCGGCATATTTGGTGGGTACATGTGGGGTGCCGAAAGAAAAAAGGCGATCATTGGTTGGGAAGCTGCACAGGCGGAAAATTTAAATGCGGGATAAAAATGTTGAGACACCAGGATATGAATTCAACGCAATTCAGGCAACTCTTCCGCCGGAAATTTATTTGTTTGGCAGGCAACCTGCGACTAAAAATATATGGTCACCTACATTGTGCCTCCGGCAAACGAATGAAAAAAAGCAAACGGGTTTTCTTCCACAGTGTGGAGGAAGCAGCGGCATTAGGTTTCAGGCCCTGCGGTCTTTGTATGCATCACGAATTCCAAAAATGGAGAAATGGATCTGTTTAATCTTTCATCAAAAATAAATTTACTGCCGCATGACGGGGAAGTTATTTATTATGGCAGGGTAATGGAGAGAAATGAGGCTGACACTTACATGGAGGTGCTGCTGAACACTATCCCCTGGAAAAACGACGAGGCAGTTATATTTGGTAAACATATTATTACCAAACGAAAGGTGGCGTGGTATGGCGATCATTCCTTTTCCTATACTTATTCCAATATCACCAAAGAAGCCCTGCCCTGGACGCCGGAATTGCTGGCATTGAAACAAATGGCGGAGGAGATATCGGGGATTACATTTAATTCCTGCCTGCTTAATTTATACCATTGTGGTGAGGAAGGAATGGCCTGGCATAGCGATGATGAAAAATCATTGGGGCGCCATTCCGGGATAGCCTCCATGAGCTTCGGGGCAGAAAGAAAATTTTCTTTTAAACATAAACGTACCGGAGAAAAAATTGACCTGCAATTGGAAGCGGGAAGCCTTCTGATAATGAAGGCTGACACACAAACCCATTGGCTTCACCGGTTACCTCCAACAAAAAAAGTGCAGCAGCCGAGGATCAACCTTACGTTCAGGACCATGATCGTTTAGCGCTGCTGTATTTCCCGGCTCGGGTCTCCCGGAACTTTTCTTCGTCTAACGGTTTTTATTAATTTCCCGGTAATAAAGATCACGAGCACAACTACGATGGCTGCCAGCACTACCGGTACCAGCAGGGCGAGTATGGAAAAAGTGATAGCGGCCCCGTTCTCAGCAGTTGCCACAAAAGGATTCCCAAAGCCACCGGTAGTGGCCGTGGAGCCGAGGCGAAGCAAGCCCATTCCCGAATGGATAAGGCCAGCTGTGCTGCCCCCGGCCACGAGACCCAGACCCCATCGAAGTGCCGGTGCCATATCAGCCGAAATAAAGGACGCACTTAGTAATGTGCCGGAGGCGATGGCGATTGGCAGGGCAATATGATCCAACAAATTATCCAGCCAGGGAATATAATATGCGGTTATCTCCGCAAGTGTAGCGGTAAGTAAAATGCCAAATGCGGCCCAGGTGTTCAACCAGGCAAACCCATCCCCAAATTGATGAAAGCCACTGAGTGAAGCCACATTGGCTGCAAGCATGGGCACAAAGATCCGGAACCCGCTGCTTGCTGCCAGGCCGATCCCGATGCATATGGAGATGAGTAGTTCTGCGTTCAAAGCTTAAAGTTTAAGGTTCAACCGTTCAACAGTTCAACCGTTCAACAGTTCAACAGTTCAACAGTTCAACAGTTCGAAAAATTCTCCTGCAAGATATCAAATGAACCACAAATCCGAAATCAACCTCTTGAACCTTTTAAACCTCTTGAACTCCCTTACCCCAACACCTCCTGCATCACCATCAACGTTTTCATCTGCCCGAAATCCGGGATATGCAATGCATAATATTCCAGGTATTTTGTAAGCAAGGCTCGTCGTTTAATATGGTTCAATTTGATCTGTTCCAGTTCTGCCGGTTGCATGACCTTTAATAATTGGGAAGTGATGCGGGCATCTTCATCCTGCAGGAACCAGGAGTGGCCCGGTGCAGCGCTGGTAAATATCCCTTCCTGCAGGTCCAGGTAAATATCCTCCTCATTTGGTGTCGAACTGTCCTGGTCACTGATGCGGAAACCGAAAAAATGGGAAAGTTGTAAAGTAAAATACAGGGAAAAATTGGCGGCAACCACGGGTGGTGCGTCATCCAGCTCCTGCAAAGCATGTTCACAAAAATAGAACAATGAAGTATTTTGTTCCGGCTGTTTAAGGGTTTTGTGAAGCAGCTCTACCAGGAAAAGCGCGATACTGTTTTTCACCACATCACTCAGGATATTTTTGTACAAAAAAGCCCAGTTGTTTTCCTTAATGCGCTGCATCGCTTTTTGTTCGTTATGGTACACTTCCATTTCCAGGATGGCAGCGGGTTGGTACATTGCAGCCTTCCCGCCATTCTTATTGCTGCTTCGCACACCGTTTACCATATAGGTTTGCACCCCAAAAAGTTCTGTGAAAATCGTAACGACAAGGCTGGTCTCTCCATATTTTATCGCTCTTAATACAATACCTTTTGTTTTAAACGTCATGGGGGATCTTTTAAAACCGGTGCGGCATAGTGGGTAACGTGTAAGTGAGCGGGGTATAACCTTTTACCCTGAAGGCATTTTTATAATTATCATCACTGAGGCCTCCCCTTTTTGTGTATACCGCAATGCCTCCACCGTTTCCACCAGGGTTGCCAAAAAATGGGGGAGGATAAACTTTAATTATGGCGATATCATTGATGGGTACAGCATCTACTACTGCGGCGGGCACACGGATCTCATCCAGGTAGAAGGTGACCGGCTGGCCGCGCCATATTACGACGGGATTTATACCGTAGACAATGTTGAGTCCCGCCACGCGGCCACTCAGGGTTTGAAAAATGGAGAGTGAGTTCGAGAGGCTGCGGTCATCCAGTAAATTAAAAACCCGTTCATTCATATCCCTGAAAAGCCCGGTGGAATATCTCTTGTTGAACAATTCTCCCCGGTTCAGGGGTTTACTGAATACTGTCACCGTTTCCAGCATCCGGGCTTTTGCAGCGGGGTCGTTATTGATTGAAGTGAATTTTTTTAAGGTGGCTTCGGGCTCCTGGAAACCAATGTAAATATCCTGTACCGTATTTCTTAAAGGGTAGGCCACGGAATCCAGTACAGTGGATATTTCTATATCCAGCTGTTCATTATTACGCCGGTCTGCGTGGGTGAAAACCATGGTGGCACTGTCTTCAAAAAGAACATTCCGGTAACTAAAAAAACCGTCACTATTCACCCGGATATCGTCCTCGTAAACATCACCGCCGGAAGTGAGCAGGGTTACGGCAAACTCATCAATACCAGCGGGGGCTTTTACTTTGCCAGACACGGTGAAAAGGTTTTGTAACACAGAAAAGAATAGCCGGTATTGTCCCGGTGGCATGGAGTCCGGGATGATGAGCCTTGATTCACTTGAACCCTTCAGCATCGGCCACCGCATTTCCCATACAAAACCATTTTCATTTTCGGCCACCAGGAATAATGTGGCATGTTTATCAGACGGCTGGCTGGCCTTAATATTTATAGTTTCCCCCGGGTGGAAAAAAGTTTTGTTTAACTGCACACGTAGCGTGGTATCCCGGGCAATGCTGTGTGGGGAATATATCAGCCCGAAGATAAAAACGAAAAAAATTTTAGCTACTGTCTTCATATTGAGCCACTATAGATTAATACAAAAGTACTAACTGGCACACACTAAAGATGTTAAGAATTTTGCTTCACCGCAGTATATATATATGGACCCGGGATAATTATAACCCGGTGCGGCTGATTTTACAACCTATAAATAAACTTTCTTTGCACAAAATTTGATCTCAGTTTATGTGGAAAAATCTGGCCCGCCTGGTGATCAGGCACAGGGTGTTTTTATTGGTTTTATTGCTGGCCAGTACAGCGGTAATGGGCTATTACGCAAGTAAAATCAAGCTGAGTTACGAATTTTCCAAAGCTATTCCCACAGACAATCCCAGGTACAGGGATTATGTAAATTTCAAAGAGACGTTCGGGGATGATGGCAACCTGCTGGTGGTAGGGATACAGACCGACCAGCTGTTCAATCTAAAAACATTTATTGACTACCGCGAGCTACACTCCAGGTTAAAAAAACTTCCTGCTGTAGAAGATGTGCTCAGTGTGCCGGCAGCAGTTATGTTGGAGAAAGACAGTGCCGGGGAAAGATTGAACGCGGTGCGTATCTTTTCTGACAGCATCCGCACTCAGCCAACACTGGACAGTGCAGCACTCGTATTTTATAACCTGCCTTTCTACAGGTCATTGCTGTATAACCCGGAAACCAATGCCTGGTTGATGGGAGTTCGGATAAATAAAGAGATCTTAAACTCCAAAGAAAGAACCCTGGTTGTTTCGGATATCACGGCTGTAGTGGATTCTTTTGCTGCCAAAACCGGCATGCAGGTGAGGTTAAGCGGTTTACCACTTATCCGCACGGTGATCTCCGACCGGGTGCAATCCGAGATGAAAATTTTCCTCTTTGGTTCCCTTTTGTTCAGCCTGGTGATGCTGCTGTTATTTTTCCGGTCACTCAGTACCACTATATTATCGTTGTCAGTGGTGATCATTGGTGTGATATGGACCATCGGCATTACACATCTCTGCGGGTACAAGATCACGTTGCTGACTGCACTCATTCCTTCGCTTGTGGTGGTGATCGGGATTCCTAACTGTATCTATTTTATCAATAAATCATGGGCAGGCTAGCACTCATATTATTCTTTTGCAGTCTTTTCAACAATAGGAGCAATTTTACGGTAGTGGATATGACAAATGTTGGGAAAAAGGTGATGCTCAATCTGGAAATTCAAGCCACCGATATACTAAT
Organism: Chitinophagaceae bacterium; assembly: GCA_036676685.1. Taxonomy (GTDB): domain Bacteria; phylum Bacteroidota; class Bacteroidia; order Chitinophagales; family Chitinophagaceae; genus Ferruginibacter. Next base: position 13,394 of record JAKFCK010000423.1, read on the forward strand.
TTCGAAAAATATTGTTCCTTGCAAAATCGGATGTGGTTCGCAATTCGTGCACAGCCCACTCACTATTTATAATTCCTTCATCATTTGGCAAAAATTGAACAGT
>JAKFCK010000424.1:0-7996 GCA_036676685.1 Chitinophagaceae bacterium
TTCTATTAACAAAATACATACAGAGAACCATAACCCTAATTTTATGGAAATTTTCATATAAAAACACCTTGCCCAATAAAGCCTGTGCGGCATACTTCGTAATCCTTCCCTTTTGTGTTTGCACCGCTGGTAGTACGTCGATAGCTGCTGCGAGGTCCAACTCTATCTGCCGGTAAATATCTGCTTTAGCGGTTCTAGGTAACGCCCGTGAATCAGCTAATCCAAGCCTGCGATCGGTAAAGAAGGGTACGTCCCCAAAAAACCTGACCAGCGTAAAATAATAGTAAGCCCGTAGAAAATAAATCTCGCCATAGAGCGCATCTTTTCCTGCAAATTCTACCGCCTGCCCGTCAATATTGGCGGCTTTGTACTGGATCAGGTAGTTGGCCCTGTTCACACCTTCATAAGATGCCTGCCAAATTTCTGTGAGTGTGGAATTAACAGGTGTATGTGTAAAGTCATCTATCTGTTGTAAAGACAACACATCGGATGCGTTCTCGCCGCCACTTACTGAATTGTCTGATGCAATGTCTGCGACAGGTACTGCCTGGTTTATCCATTGAAGTGGAGTATAGGCGCTTATGGCCATAGTACGGTAGTCACTTTCGGATTTCAGGTAATCCAGTTCAGTAATTCTAAAATCATCCCGTGGATCATAGTCTACCCATTTTTTACACGAGGTCGTGAGGGTTGCTAAAAGAAAAATGCTGAGTATGTTTATATATATAATCTTCATTACACTATTTTTTATGTTGAATGTTACAGTTTAATGTCAATACCTACGGCATAGGTACGTGCCTGCGGATATGCACCACGGTCTACACCAGTTTCTAAAACACCTCCTGCGATCTCCGGGTCAAAGCCAGTGTAGTCTGTAAAGGTGAATGCATTTTTTACCTGGGCATAGATCCTGAGTTTACTAAAGAGTTTGTTAGTAGAAGCCGGGAGAGTGTACCCTAATTGTATGTTTTTTATTTTTACAAAAGAGCCATCCTCTACGTACCTGTCAGAAACCCGGATGTTACTGTTGCCATCTGTAAATGAATAGCGGGGATTCCTTGCATCGTTAGTTGTTCCTTCCCCTTTCCACCTGCCGAGCACCGAGCGGAACTTATTGGAGTAATTGGCATTTCTTTCGTAAGCGCGGTAGATATCGTTGCCGATGGAAGCGTAGGTAAATACACTAAAGTCAAGGTTTTTATATACCAGGTTAAAATTCCAGCCCATGGTGAAATCAGGAAATGGATCGCCGATCTGGGCCTGGTCTGCTGAGGTTATTGCACCGTCATTGTTCACATCCACAAAACGGATATCTCCTGCCTGGGCACCGGTCTGCGTTGGCGCAGCCTTCACTTCAGCCTCGGTTTGAAACAGGCCCGCTGTTTTATACCCGTAGAAATAACCCGGTGTAAATCCCTTTTCAAATACCGTTACCGTTTGGGATTGCCCGTTAAAGTAACCACCGCCAAATATTTTCGCTGTACCGTCACTGTTAGTTGCCGTTACTTTATTGGTGGCTGTGGTAAAGGTTATGCTGTTATTCATTTTCAGCGACCTGCCGATTATTTCATTATAAGTAAGCGTAAGGTCTACACCACTTGTTTTAGTGGAGCCGATATTGTCTGTGGGAATGGGTACAGTGCCCAGGTATAATGATGCAGACGGCGTGAAGAGTAACCCTTCAACTTCTTTTTGAAAATAGTCAGCAGAAAGACTGATCTTATTCTTATGGAATGTGATGTCAAAGCCCGCGTTCAACTGCTTTTGTTCTTCCCACCTCAGCCTGTTATTTGCTGCCGAGCCTACTGTAGAGCCCGGATAAAAAACATCGCCGAAAGTATAGCCATTACTATTGGCTGTGGAATTATAACTCGGCCCGCCTGTGATGATCTCTACATACTGGGGACTCACATTTTCATTCCCAATCGTGCCATAACTTCCCCTGATCTTTAAGGAATTGATAAATTCTGAATTAAAGAAATCTTCTTTTGAAACCACCCATCCGAGTGAACCCGAGAGGAAGGTAGCAAACCTGTTATCCGACCCGAACGCATAAGAACCATCGCGGCGGGCTGTGAATGATGCTAAATATTTATCATTATAATCATAATTTAACCTCCCGAAATAGGACAGGTTTTTTCTGAAATACTGGTAATAATAACCAGTTAAAGCATTGGTGTTGGTAGCGCTGTTATTTCCTACTGCAGCGGTAAAATCTGCAAATTCCCAGGAGTTAAACGGTACATCCTGCCTGGTAGCTCCGGCTGCATTACCGGATATCTTAGCCAGGGAAAAACCAATAACCGTTTCAAAATTATGATCCTCTTTTATTTTGAAGTTATAGTTACCAAAGGTTTCCCAGGTAAAATTAAAATTGCTGGTTTTTTCATGTGACACGCTATTATGCCTGCCCGTTACTGCAGAACCATCAACATTCATGGTGTTCTCTACATTGAGTGGGCCATAATACACCAGCGGGGTGAAATTCTTCGCGTTACCATCATATTTTGTATATCCAAACCTCGTAGATAGTTTGAGGTCTTTCATGGCTTCGTATTGGAATTCAAACTTGCCGTATAGTTTATTTCCTACATTCTTGTTATAGGTATTCTCCAGTTTGGTGAGGGGGTTGAATATTTCGGAAAGTAATAAATTACTAAAGCCATATTTACCGGTTGTGTTGGGTACATTGTTATAAACCGGAACGGTTGGATCAAAATTCAATGCACTTCCTATCACACTATTAAAGGAATTTTCCGCAACGCCTTTCGAATCGAGCAAGACGCCGGTGGTATTCATAATAAACTTTAATTTGGGAGCGAGATCAAAATTCAGGTTCGCCGTAAAAGTTCCCCTGCTGAACCGGGATTTATCGTCACCTCCCACAATACCTCCCTGGCTGAGATAACCTGCAGAAAGAAAATAATTCATCTTTTCCGAACCCCCGCGTCCGGTAATGTTATGGGTTTGTGTGGTGGCTGTCCTGAACACTTCGTTCTGCCAGTTGGTGCCCACACCTAAAGCAGACAGGTCGGGAAAAATCACGCCGCCCCCTGCCAGGGTGCTACCCTCATTTACCATAGCACCATACTCACTGGCGTTAAGTACACCAATCGTATTCATCACTTCCTGGGTGCCATAAAAACTGTTGAGTGTTATTTCGGTCTTCTGATTTTTTCTGCCGGTCTTAGTGGTTACCACGATAACGCCATTCCCGCCTTTCACTCCGTAAATGGCGGTGGTCGCAGCATCTTTCAGTACATTTATCGATTCAATGTCTGCAGGGTTAATAGAATTCAGATCGGTGAGTGACTGCGGCACCCCGTCGATGATAACGGTTGGATCCACCCCCGAAAAAGTAGGGATACCCCTGATTAAGACGGTAGGCTTGGAACCGGGTGAGCCACTCTGGATCACATTAACGCCCGCTGCAGTTCCCTGGAGGGCTTCCTCTGTGCGAACGGGTTTTAATTTTTCAATGTCGGCACTTTTTACCGTAGAGATGGCGCCTGATACTTTGGTTATCTTTTGAGTGCCGTAGCCAACTACAACAACATCTGTTAAGGTAGAAACGTCCTCGTCGAGTACGAAATCAACGGGTCCGCCAGCTGTCAGCTTTTTTTCTACGGTGGTCATCCCAGCATAAGACACCATAAGTGTCGCCCCTGTTGCCGGTATAGAAAGGGTAAAATTCCCGGCTTCATCTGTCTTCGTTGCCGTACCTGTTCCTTTTACTACCACAGAGGCTAGTGGCAAAGCTTCCCCTGTAGACTTTTTAGTCACTTTGCCTGTTACCTGTAAATTTTGTGAAAAAGCGGAGTTGAATATGCTGCAAAGGAGAAAGACGGCACACAAGGATGCAAATTTTAATTTCATAAGCAATCGTTTTTATTTTTTTTATTGTAGAAAATCGAGTTCTAAAAGTACAGCCCTAATACGCAGATTGGATAAAAAAGGCCACAACATTACTACATCAGAATAAATAAACAGTTGATTTACAATACCATTATACTACTTCAAAACTACGTCACCCTACTGTGTGGGACTTTCTCAATATATTTGTTGTAATTATAATGAAACACTTTCTGCTGCTATTATGTTTGCCTTTCCAGGTATTTTGCCAAAATACAATTGGCTTACCTGATGTTATTAATTACTCCAAACAATCTTATAGTGCCGGTTTACAAAACTGGGATATTAAGCAGGACCGGAATGGTATCATATATATAGCTAACAATGAGGGGCTGTTAAGTTTCGATGGCGTATACTGGAAACTTTACCCGTTACCTAATAAAACGATCGCGCGTTCGGTTGAAATCGGTAATAACAACAGGATTTACCTGGGTGGGCAGGACGAACTTGGTTATTTTGCTGTAGCAAAAAACGGCAGCCTCCAATATGTCTCACTTACCCCCTTAATTTCTTCCCGGGATAAGTCATTTGGCGACGTTTGGGACATCGTTTCATTTGGAAAGGCAGTATTTTTTCGTTCGGCCACCCGGATCTTCAGGTACTATAATGAGACGATCACAGCTTTTAATCCCCGTACAGAATGGACTTATATGGGCGTTTGTAATAACCGGCTTTATGCATACGATTTTAAAGCCGGGTTGATGAATTTCGAGCAGGATACCTGGATCCCCTTCCCGGGAAAAAGCGAAATTCCGGGCGACGATCCGGTGACAGCAATCTTACCAATGCCCCACGACCAGGCAGTTGTTACCACATTAAAAAGCGGCCTGTTCGTTTTGTCAGGATCGGGTATAAAAAAATTATCCACCCCGAACAACATATTATTTGAAAATGACCGCATTTATGCGGCTACTACCGTTAGCGACGACTGGATTGCCCTTGCAACGAGTAATAATGGACTCTATATTACAGACCTCAGGGGAAACATCATACAAAAGTTTACCAGGACCGAGAGGCTACAGAACAATAACATTTTAAACGTCTTCCTCGATAACCAGCGTAATATATGGCTTGGACTTGATAATGGTGTGGACCTGATCGCATATAACAGTGCTATCAAAGAGATCAATCCTGCGCTGCAGGACGGTTCCGGGTATACAGCCCTAATCCATAATAACAGGTTATACGCCGGCACCTCGGGTGGGTTGTATAGTGTAGCGCTCCAGCCGCTTAAAGATCTCAGTTTCAGTATCGGAAAATTTGAGCCGGTCATCAACACCAGGGGGCAAACCTGGGCATTAGCTGAAATTAACGCCCAACTATTGCTCGGCCATCATGAAGGGGCTTTCGTGATCAGGAATAATAAAGCAGAAAAAATCTCCGGCATGCAGGGTTTTTGGAATTTCATACCCCTATCCCGAACTTTTCCCACAGCCCAGATCGTTGCAGGTCACTATAAAGGACTGCAATTCTTTAATTATAATGGCAGTGAATTTGAAACATCGGTCCAGGTGCCCGGTTTTAGCGAATCATCGCGTTTTGTAACCATTGACAAGTCTGATAATATATGGGTATCCCATCCTTATCACGGGGTTTACAAAATAAGCAGGAACAACCTAGGTATTTATAAAACAGTGCCGTATAACGAAAAAAATGGATTGCCTTCCCCGCTCAACAATCATGTGTATAAAATTAAAAATGAAATACTGGTTGCTACGGAAGCGGGTGTTTATGGTTATGACGAAAATAAGGATGCGTTTGCTCCGGCAGCATACTATAAAAAGTACCTGGGAAACCGCAGCATAAGATACCTTAAGGAAGACCAGTCGGGAAATGTATGGTTTATGCACGAGAAATCTTTAGGGGTGATTGATGTTACAGGAAAGAACCCTGTCGTGATCTTCCTCCCTGAATTAAATAATAAAATGCTGAGTGGTTTTGAGTACATCTACCCCGTGGATGAGCATAATTTATTTTTTGCAGGTGAAAAAGGTTTTTTTCATCTTAATTATGAAAAATATAAACGGACCATACCGCAGCTGGCTGTGCAGATAAGGGAGGTAACAATTTCACATACCGGCGACAGCCTTTTATTCGGGGGTTATTTTAATCAGGTGAATGATAAACAACTACAGGACCCGGAGAAGATACCTGAGATCAAAAGCGGCTTAAAAAACATTCGGTTCGATTTTTCTGCATCACTTTTTGGCTACCAGGCAACCCTGGAATACAGTTACAGGTTAAAGGGCTTTGATATAAACTGGAGCGAATGGTCCCGGCGCACCGAAAAAGAATACACACATCTTCCTGCCGGCACCTACAGCTTCGAGGTAAAAGTGCGCAATAACCTCGGCAATGAGTCGTCGGTGGCCAGCTATAAGATAAAAATACTACCGCCCTGGTACCAGACCATGTGGGCCGCATTATTTTACCTGGTCTTGTTTGTAACCGCCAACTATCTTTTATTCCATTGGCTCCAACAAAAATTCCGGCGGCAGCGGGCAAAATTTGAAGCGGAACAGAAAAGGCTTTTATACATCCACGAATTAGAACTCAATAAAACGGAAAGTGAACTGGTGGCATTACGGAATGAAAAGCTGGAAGCTGAAATTAATTTTAAGAACTCTGAGCTGGCTTCTTCGGCAATGCACCTGGTGAAAAAAAGCGAGTTACTCACCAAGATGAAAACTGAACTGTCGCAGGTGATCAGGGGGCTGGACAATCAAACTACGATCGAAGAATTAAAAAAAATGAGCCGTTCCCTTGGGGATGACGATAACATGGATAAGGAATGGGCAAATTTTACAAAACATTTTGATAAAGTACACAGCGATTTTGTGGTGGGCCTGAAAGAAAAACACCCTAACATTTCCCCCAGTGAACTGAAACTTTGTGCATACCTGAGAATGAATTTATCTACGAAAGAAATTGCGCAACTGATGAACATTTCTGTGAGGGGGGTGGAGATCAGCAGGTATAGGCTCCGGAAAAAATTGGGCATCCCATCCGAACAAAACCTTTTCGATTATTTAATTAGTATACACGGCAAAACAAAATAAGTATCTATTGCACTATGTGAATATGCGCCGGAGGTTTATCGTAGAAACCGCCCTTGGGATATGAAGAACATCCTTCACACTTCATCGCCCTTTTAGGTGATGTGTCCGCCATTTGGGATGTTTTCCTTAATTCCTTAATAAACGGAGGTGATAAACCGCTCCTGCCGAATTGCCCGGCAATGCCTGAAATTTTACCCGCAGCTTATTTTTCCCTTTAACCATTGCATCGGGTATCTTGTATTCTACATTTTGAAACTCAGACTGGTTCCATCTCCCCGTATTATCTTCTGTAATTAATTTTTCATCATCAATGTAAATATCAAATTTCCTGTTGCCCCATTCCGCCCCCCAATAGCGTACAAGGAGCGATAGCCCTGTTTCGTTGTGGGTAGAAAGCTGATAGCTGAAATACCCCTCGTTGCGTGCATCCCGCCAGAATTCGTCCATGGAATTCCCAGAGTTTGAATTTTCCTTTTGGATAAAGTGGTCTGCTTCCGGCTGTTGCTCGCCTGGTGCAACAAAATCAACGGTACGTTTTTGTAGTTCCAGCTTTTGTTTTTCTATGATAGCAATTGAATCAAGATAATCACGATAACCTGCATTGCTTAAAGCCATCCAGTACATCATATACCGGGCATCATGAATTTGATAAAACGGCTCCAAAACAAGACTAACGGAGTTAATCATTTTTAGATCCGTAACTGAAAAGGTCAAAGCCTTGCCTGCTACCGGTTTTATCCTGTTAGCCAGCGAAATAATATTGTCTTCAATTATTATAGGGGCTTTATCCAAAGGGAGTTTTTTGCCACCCGCTATATGTGCCCATCTGCCATCGCCGGCCACTAATCCTTTCATATCTTCTGTTCCTGTTTTAGCTCCAAGCAAAATAGGGCCATGCATAACGGCTACATAATGGGGCACGTTGGGCATTTGCTCAATACTGTTATGCATTGGTAACATTACAGTAACCACATCTCCCCTTTTCCATAACCGTTTAACCGCTATATAAGATGAAGGATGGTTGG
>JAKFCK010000425.1:0-9081 GCA_036676685.1 Chitinophagaceae bacterium
CCTGTGTAAACGGCAAATGTTTCTGTTAGAAGGAAAGCGCCTTCCACCCTTGCCGGTAGCAATTGGGCAGCGCCCCACCATTGGTGTGCTGCCTCATGCGCTACAACATAAAACGGAAGATCGTACGCATTACTATCCGTAGGATTGAGCAGTGAAAATCCTTCCCGGTAATCGATCGTGCCGGCCTCCGCATGCATGCCCGAGGCAGAACCCGGGTGCTCTACCAACCTGAATACATCGTAAGGAAAGGGTCCGAATTGTTTGCTATAATATTCCAGTGCCGAACGGGCTCCCTTCAACATGCTGCTGATATTAGTATCATGGCCGGGTTGATGAAAGACCTGGATGCTTACATTATTCCAATTCGTTTGCTGCAACGTATATTTTGCAGAAAAGAAAGCATACTGGTTTGGTATGGGCGCATTCGTAATATAATGGAAGTAGCGGCGGCCATTGGCTGTCCATTCCCGGTGCAGCCTTCCCGGTGCTACGGCTACCTGTTCTTCATCGGTGCTTACAATAGCTTCAACTTTTGTTTGATCAGCCAGGTATAAATTATGCCGGGCTTCCACATTGTAAAGAGAAGGCAGTACAGGACGTGGTGGAAGTCCATGCTTTTTTCTTTCGCTTACATCACTCACACAGCGGTAAGCCTGGAAGCCGGTAACAGGCAACAAATGCCTGTTGGTAAACCAGGTACCATTCGCAACCACCAACGAGTCTGCCCCACCGTTGGTAAATCCCTTCGCTGCATAATCTACTTTAAAACTGATACGCACGGAGTCCCCGGGCAACAAGGCTTCCAAAAAGACATATACCCTGTCATGTGCACTGGCATCTTCTCCTACGGGTTTTACCTGCCGGTTAAAAATAATACTATGTGTTGTTACGCCGCTAACGGTTGAAACCAATATAGAGTCAATGGGCACAGTGCTACTATTTACGAACAGGTAACTACCGCTGATGCTGGCTTTGTTTTGTGCAGGAAAAATATCAACATGGAGTTTCGTGTGTACGATTGCAGGTTGCGGTAAGCGTTCGAATGCAGCGAATTGTTTTTCATATGCCACAGCCTTTTCTATGCTACCCGGAGATGATTCGTAATCGTTCAGCACATGGGTGTTGTACAATATAAATCCCCCAACTCCCATCAGCAGGCATACGGATAATATAGTGGTCCATTTCGTCACACGGTTAAAGCGGGCTATCGCTAACTGAAGGCGTGAACTTATCCCTGTTCCGTTACTTCTTACCCAAAACAATCGTGCCATCACCGCCAACAAAATGGCCCAAACCACCCAATACAATTTAAACCATAACCAGGGCTGTAGCGAAGACCCGAAGCCGTTCATGTTACTATACGACAAGCCGGTATCGCTGCCATAAACCAGTAATTTGTTTTCTATGCCGAGTGATGGAGCAAAGCAGATGTATGCATAGGCTATTAACACCAGGAGGTGAGCAATGTATTTCTGGTTCACGAGTACATGCAGCACAAACGCAAGCAAGGCAAAGAGCAGGTAATTGATCAACCGGATGCCGAATAAAGTTTGCACATACTGGCCCATCTCAAAATGGGTATATCCAAGGCCCAATTGAATAAGCATCCCGGTTCCCATGAGTAATGTCAGCCAGGCAAGCAACATCAATGTCAACCCAAAAAACTTACCGGCGAACAGCACCCCTTCGGTCACCGGTGTTGCACCTGATATTTCACTCATACCTGCTTCCCTTTCTCTCCATATGAGCTCACCCGCATAAAACAGGATCAGCAATGGAATGATGATCCACGGCGTTTTTATATCAGTTAATGATGCTGTTAAAAAGCTGAGCAGGTAACTTGTCCTGGGGATCATAGCCACTCCCAGAAACTTCATTTGCAGGGGCACTATCACAAATGCCAGCAAAGCAATAAAAAAAAGGAAGAAAATACCCATACGGCTCCTTGCCAGTTGCTTAAAGGATACCAGGGCTATGGTAATTGCCTGGCTTATTTGCGTGGCAAAACCAAAGGCCTGTTTAGACGCCGGCACGGTGATCGGCATCGTCTCCACCACACCCGGGTTGAATTCAGTGATGGTAGCACCTTGTATTTTTTGATTCCTTCGCTTCCACCACGATGTACTCACCGTGGGATGCGTAAATTGAAATCGGTAATAAGTATAGCCCAGCACAAGCAGGCTGATTCCCAACCATACCAGGCGATTCCATAACAATGGACCTTTCAGCGTGATGACGAAACTGTTGATCTGGATAGGCGTGAATTCAATCGTGAGTTTATTGATCATGGTACTGAAAGCCATTGGATCCACCAGGTTACCCCATCCCAGGCTTTCTGTTGATTGATTTAAAAATGAACCAAGTATATAAGCCAGGAAAAACAGTATCCCGCTGGCGAGAAAACCGGCCATCACATTACGTTTTAATGCTGCCATCGAAAATTGAATAGCCGTAGCAAAAAAAACATTGGGCAGGGCTATAAAAAAATAACCCGCAAGGTAGGTCGCTAAACGAAAAGGGCCAATGATATCGGCTTCTACATCATTACAATAAATAGCCAGCAACATACCGGTTGGCAAAGCAAGCAGGATGATGGAATTAATAACGAAGCCTGCCAAAAACCTGCCGCCCAAATATGCGGCCTTTGTTACAGGCGCTGTGTATGTAAGCGGGAACATCCGGGTTTGTATATCACGTGTGGCTGCATGGCCCGCGACCGATGCCCCCACCAGTAACCATAACACGCAGGTTAACACTGTCACGGCCCCGATCACCACAGGTGCATTTACCAGCACATAGCCTTCCCGTGCATCGTCCGCATAATTGCCGGCTATGAACAGGAATGAACCCGCCAGCAGCACTAAAAAATACAACCATGTTGTAATAGTGCGTGCCTGGCAAACAAACTCAAAACGAAAAATGTGTAGCAGCCTCATGATGTTACCTCCTGTTGAATTGCAGCACCATTACCATAAAAACCCGCCATGGTACAGAAATAAACATCTTCCAGGTCGGCTTCTACGGGCATGAAATTTTTGCCCGGATCGGGTTCGCTATAGATATGTACAACCGTTCTCCCGGCCAGTAGTTTTGTGGATATCACCGCATATTGTTGCACAATTACATCTAATGCAGTTTTGTCAATCATACGGCGCCAGATCTTGCCCTTCAATTCCTTCACAGCACCCATTGGTTCCGCCTCTAATAAAATCTGTCCTTTCCGGATGATGGCCATCTTAGTGCATAGTTCCGCAACATCTTCTACGATATGGGTGGAAAGGATCACACAGCTGTTCTCTCCCAGTTCACTCAGCAGGTTTAAAAAACGAACTCTTTCTGCGGGGTCCAGGCCCGCAGTGGGTTCATCCACGATCATTAATGTAGGATTGCCCAGGAGCGCAATGGCTACTCCAAAGCGTTGTCGCATTCCACCGGAGTAACCACCCAGCTTTTGCCTGCGTACATCCCATAAATTCGTTTGCCGCAGCAAAACTTCCACTACTTCTTTTCGTTCTCCCCTATTCGTGATGCCTTTTAATATAGCAAAATGATCCAGCAGGTTTTCTGCAGTTACTTTCGGGTATAACCCAAACTCCTGTGGCAGGTAGCCGAGGGTCTTGCGCACCGCATCTTTTTGATCCAGCACATTGAGCTGGTCCAGGTGTATGCTTCCTTCATCCGGGTCCTGCAGCGTGGCGAGGATGCGCATCAGCGTGGACTTACCGGCACCATTAGGACCCAGCAGTCCATACATGCCTTTAGGTATATTCAGCGTTACATTATCCAGCGCCTGCACGCCATTAGCATAACGTTTGGAGACATTGCGGATGGAAAGGCCGGAGGGGGGATGTTGCATGTTATGTGAGTTGTGAGTTGTGAGTTTTGAATAGTGAATGGTGAATAGTGAAATCTTTGAGCTTTTTTCGTTTTTTAATCTTTCTAAATCGGGTTGTGAATGGTGAATGGTGAATGGTGAATGGTGAATGGTGAATAGTGAATAGTGAAATCTTTGTGCTCTTTTCGTTTTTTAATCTTTCTAATTCCGGATAGGCCATTACTTTTGACGGATGAACCATTGACTTATTGACTCATTGACCTATTGACTTATTGACTCATTGACCTATTGACCTATTGACCTATTGACTCATTGACTTATTGACCTATTGACTCATTGACCTATTGACCTATTGACCTATTGACTCATTGACCTATTGACTTATTGACCTATTGACTCATTGACCCATTGACCTATTGACCAATCGACCCATTGACCTATCGATCCACCACAAACCAACGCTAACCAGCTGATACTGCAATACGCATTATGCTGATGAGGCAAACTAATCTGCGAATTATTGTTTTGCTTCTGCCAAAGGGCTGGTAGCCCGATGATGACCTTTCATAGATCGGGACCAGGGCTTCGCAGAGAAGCGGGCTATGGTATGACAGGAAAAAATACCTTTGTGTTATGAACCGGATTAAAAAGCTCTTCACCAGGATCCACTTCTTTCTATGGATGCTGTTCGGCCTGCTGGTAGTTATCCAGCTAAAGGAGGATAGTGGTCACTGGCGCACGATGAGCGTGGGCGTGATCCTCACCGCTTTGTACGTTTTTTACAGCCATTTTTTTCTCCTCACCCATTATCCGGGTAATAAAAAGAGGCGTGTTTATTTTTTAGGGCTGGCCGGCATCCTGTTGACAGGGCCTTTACCATTTTTGTCGTTCCATTACATAAAGATGGACAGCTGGCAGGTTTTCACAGAGTACTATGTTATTACCCTGGTATCTATCGTATTGATATTTGTCTTTCTTAGCTGGCTGGCCAGGGTCACGGAAAACCTGGTGATCAATACCGTGAAAAAAGAGCAGCTGGAGAAACAAGCCGTGGAGAGCGAGTTGTATTATCTCAAGTCGCAGATCAATCCTCACTTCCTGTTCAACACATTGAATAATATTCACACGTTGGTATACAAGCAAGCACCTGCAGCGCCTGACGCCGTCATGCAACTGGCTTCCCTGATGCGCTACATGATCTATGAGTCCAACGCCCCCACGGTTCCGCTTACACGGGAGATGGCTTATTTGCAGGACTATATCAATTTGCAGCAACTCCGCTATAAACAGCACCCGGTAGTTGATATGGCAATCAAAGGCGAAATGGAAGCATGCCAGGTTGCCCCGCTTTTGTTCATCCACCTGCTGGAAAACGCCTACAAACACAGCCCTGCCCGCATGGAGCCCGGCGATATAAAAGTGAAGGTGGAGATCAATAAGGATGTACTTACCTTCAGCGTGCAGAACCCGGTTGGCAATAGCCAGGGAAACACGTTGGAAGAACCCGGTGGTATCGGCCTGGCGAATGTGCGCAAGCGGTTGGCTCTGCTTTACACCGACCAGCATACGCTTGACATTCATCATACGGCCGAAACCTTTACCGTGGTTCTCAGCATCCTGGGTATTCAATCAGCACCACATACAAGAAAAGCTCAGTTGATATATAATTAACTACACTTCCAGTTCCGAAAACCCATTGACCCCCTTCCCGAAATAATGCCGAAAAAATACCGGACTTTTCAAAATCATGAACAGGAAAAAACTGCCGGTGACCCTACAGGGTGTCAGGGGTTTGAGGTTCTCCCTTTTGGTACATCCCGTTCCGATTGCCAGTGATCGGGAAGTGGGTCAGGGTGTACTTACACTGGTAAATAGCATGAAATGCTGCAAGATTTTTCCGTACCTTATCTTAGTTTTTTAAAAGCCAACTTAGCTCAGATGGCAGAGCATTTCATTCGTAATGAAAGGGTCGTCGGTTCGATTCCGATAGTTGGCTCAGGTATTCCTATTTTGTTTACAGCAAAACCCCCTGACCCCCTAAAGGGGGAACCTCATAGGCAATTGCTGCTTCGCCATCGGGCTATATATCGATGGCGAATGCCCTTTTTTTGTTTCTTTTTTGCCTGCCCCGCGGGATCGCTGGGGGGCAAAGCAAAAAAAGAAAATAAAAGCGCCGCCGGCGTCGTAGCATATCCATCGATTCGATGTAGCCAAATCAATATGAAGTTTAAAAGATGCTGCCACCACCCCGGTAGCCGGTTTCGAACATTAGGCAACCCCCAAACTCCTAAAGGGTGCTTATCTCATACTGGTTGAAAACCGGCAAATTAAAACTGGCAACCCCCAAACCCCCTAAAGGGGGCTTATATCTCACCGGATGCAAACCGGCAAATTAAAGACTGCATGCCAAAGAATCATTCTCCCACAGCGGCAAAGCCGGTGATAAATTCATTGTATAAGTCTCTTTGATATTGCCGGGCACCCTCCCAGTTAACCCCTTCATCTGTAAATAATTTCGATAACCCTCTAAGCATATAAGCGCCTGCCACAACTCCGTACCTGGAAATAATATATTGCTCAAAGTGTAAAAAACTTTTATTGGGCACCCTCCTGTTGCTATAGTTCATTAAAACAACGTCTTTACTAATTTTTTCTTTCTCCCGGTATTTCCAAACTTTAGCTGTGTCAATAGAATGAACAATGGCAAGAAATTGCTCTTTAAACAGTGCATTACTCAAAACATCTGTATGAAAACCCGTTAAAAAAGGACTGTCCAGGAAACCGGCTTTATCTTTAATCGTTTTCTCCAACAGGGAGTCGCGAACAATATAAAAAGGAGGTACATTCAGCAGTTTTGCATGGCTGTCAATTAACATTTTAAATTCCATCAACGTTGTTTGGCCATAACTGTTAAAGGTCTTTTTTTGACTTCCTTTTAGTTTGGGTTCATAGTCCTTTTTAGTTGAAGATGGCAACAAAATATTTTCTTCCTGCAGCACATGCCAGATATTTTTTTTATTGATTTCGCCTGAAAATATTTCTTTCAGCCGGGGCAGGTATATTACATCGTTGCAGGCATATATGACCTGGCTGGCGGTAAGGGGCCGGTTATCCCAGCTTGAACGTTGCTGCGACTTGTCAATTTCAATTCCAAATTCAGCATGTAGCAGGGCAGCATAGGAATTTTCGTTCCTGTTACATAAAGATGCAGCAACCTGGATGTCGAATAAATTTTTAGGATTACATCCATACTTTTTTAAGACACCAACATCGTTTGCCCCGGAGTAAAGCACCTTGCAGATACTTTCATCTTCAAAAACTGCCCATAAAACAGCCAGGTTTTTAACGTGTATGGGATCAATTAAAAAACAGCTTGTCCCGTCAAATATTTGAATGAGCTGCAGGTGAATACCGTACTGCGTATTAAAATCATCAAACTCTGTGTCAATAAAAATCTCTGCGCATAATTTTATATGTTCAACTACCTCCACCAACTTTTCTTCTGTATCAATTAGCTCAACCGGTAGTTTACTATGACTGTTTTTCACCCTGTATTTTTTATGAGTAAATTATTTTTAATTCATTACAACAAAGCCCGTTTGAGAAACACTCATCACACCCAACCGCCGGGTCCACGAGGGGCACCGATGGTTTTGTGATGAATATTCTTAACAGCCACTCCGGCGGCAAGATACAAACCCTTTACGGAAATATAGGCTTCATGCACCCTGACACCCCCTGACCCCCTAAAGGGGGAACCTTATAGGCAATTCTTGAATTGAAAAGAAACTTCAAAAGAACAGGCACCGACCTGGAAGGAAATACTGCTTCGCACAATGTCACTCACCGTGTTCCTTGGTCGAAGCTATACCAGGTAACAATTCCATTATTCCAATTGCCAGCTATATGACCTTCTGGGTAATCCCGCAGGAATGCGTGACTTATTTTTCTAATACTCCATATCGCTCGCATTGAAAAATTACGCAAGACACCACTGTTCCATGTCGGAGAAATGATTCACAGTGTACCTTGCACTTCCGCTCCACATTGCTGCGTCGCCAATATCGGCCTGCCTGCCCCGCTGATTGCGGCGGCCCCGATGAGTGAAGCGTTATCGGGGGGCTGTATATCCGATGGCGGCCCTGTCCCGATGAGTGAAACGAAATCGGGAGCAAAAAAGGAACATGAAAGCGCGCCGCAGGCGTTGTCGCATTTTTAACGATTCGACGTAGCCAAATCAATATGAAGTTTAAAAGATGCCGGTATCACGCCGGCATCCTGTTTCGTACATTAGGCAACCCCCAAACCCCTTAAAGGGGCTTAACTCATACCAGTTGCAAACCGGCAAATTAAAAGTGGCAATCCCCAAACCCCCTAAAGGGGGCTTATCTCATACCGGTTGAAAACCGGAAAGTTAAAAACGCCAACCCCCGAACCCCCTAAAGGGGCATATCTCAAACCGGTTGAAAACCGGAAAATTAAATTCGGCAACCCCCAAACCCCCTAAAGGGGGCTTATCTCATACCGGTTGCAAACCGGCGAATTAAAAATGGAAACCCCCAAACCCCCTAAAGGGGGCTTATCTCATACCGGTTGAAAACCGGCAAATTAAAAACGGCATCAGGTGATCCCGCAAACTTTCGGGATAAATTTGAAATTTCGGTCGGGAACACCTGCGCCAGTGAAACCCCCTGACCCCCTAAAGGGGGAACCTTATGAACCCCCTGACCCCCTAAAGGGGGAACCTTATGGACCTCCTGACCTCCTTCCCGAAATAATCGGGTAATCAATACGAAGTTTAAAAAATGCCGGTATCACACCGTCATCCTGTTTCGGACATTAGGCAACCCCAAAACCCCTAAAGGGGGCTTATCTCATACCGGTTGAAAACCGGAAAATTAAAAATGACAACCCCCAAACCCCCTAAAGGGGGCTTATCTCATACCGGTTGAAAACCGGAAAATTAAATTCGGCACCAGGTGATCCCGCAAACTTTCGGGATAAATTTGAAATTTCGGTCGGGAACACCTGCGCCAGTGAGTAAGAAACGAGAACCAACTCCTGTTTTGCGTTTGGTGTTTGGCGTTAAGTCCCTTCTGACGAGGATACGTTTCTGTTTTCTCGTTTCTCGTTGCTTGTCTCTCGTTGCTTGTCTCTCGTTGCTTGTCTCTCGTTGCTTGTCTCTCGTTGCTTGTCTCTCGTTGCTTGTCTCTCGTTGCTTGTCTCTCGTTGCTTGTCTCTCGTTG
>JAKFCK010000426.1:0-23511 GCA_036676685.1 Chitinophagaceae bacterium
TGTAGACAATATGACTAACGCAATAGAATTGGTGAGCCAGGAATTAAATATTTATATACCGGAATTTACCGTGGCAGGCGTACCCCATGGAATTTTCTTCGCGCATGAGTGGTATGTAGCCACAGACGATCATGTAGACACGGAGCAGTTCACCCAAATGCTGGATGCAAAACTAAAATTCCTGAATGATGATTACGAAGTGGAACGTAATCATGCTTTAAAAGCCATAACTGCGCACGTATTACCAAAACAGGTATTCCATGATTTTATGAAAGCAAAAGGTAAGGTGGGCGGACAAAATAAATTTCCCCGCGTACTTAAAGGGAAAATGCTGGAAGATTGGAAAAACTTCCTTGGCGAGAAACAATTATCGTAAGGCTTATATTACCATCTCCTTAAAGTGATTCAATGATCGAGGCTTTTCTAAAAGGCGTAGCTATTAGTTTATTGCTGGTTTTCTCAGTGGGGCCCGTCATTTTTACGATAATCAAACAAAGCATAAATCACGGAAGGCCGGGCGGCTTCGCATTTGTGTTCGGTGTGTGGCTGAGTGATATTATCTGGATCATTCTTAGCATGGGGTTTGGCGAAGTGGTAAAAACCTTGCTTCATTTTAAGATCCCTATCGGAATTGGTGGCTGTTTTTTTTTGATCGGCATGGGCATTTATTATGCCTTCCTGAAAAAAATAAAACCCCGGCGGCTGGAGGAGCCAATCATTATTGCAGGTGATGAACTCACGGCCACGGGCACAAAAAAAACAAATTACTTCGCCATCTTTAGTTCCGGCTTCATCGTGAACACACTCAACCCTGGCGTAATTTCTTTTTGGGTGATTATGGCCGCTTCGCTTTCTTCTGTATATTCTTTTAATCACCAGGTGATCATTTTTGCTACCTGCCTGGGCATTAATGTACTTGCAGATACAGCAAAAGTACTGGGCGCGGGATTTATAGGAAAAAAACTCAGCGACAAAAATATCCTACTCATCAACCGCATCTCGGGATGGCTTTACCTCGTTTTTGGGATCAGCATTTTATCGGGGATTATTTATACATTGCTAAAAGATTAACATCCCGGTATTATTTTTTCTTCATTAGTTTTCTATTTTCAATTCAATGAAATGGCTGCTGAATGTTTTACTGATCTTATCATTTACCTGCGGGGCGCAAACCAGTGATTTTATCGTTTTAAAAAAAAGGAATAAAACCGTCCGTAATATTTACGCAGGTACTAATATCGAATTTGTGACCACTACCGGGGCTTATCGTAACGCGCTGGTAACGGCCATTCATAACGACAGCATTTACCTTCAGGAATTCCTGGTGAGGCGGCTACCCACTATCTACGGAAGCTTTATTAACGATACCGCCGGAAGCTTTCGGTATACCTACCATTACAACCAGGTGGCCGGTTTTGGCAAAAAAGCAAAAAAGGGTTTCAATGTGGGTGGAAGCGGTGCTGCACTTTTGGGTGGGGGCATACTACTCACCCTGGCCAGCGGCGTGTCGTATGTCGCAGATAAAGAAAAATTCAGTCCCGAACTATTAGGTGCTGCACTTGCACTTGGCGGGTTGGGATACCTGATGAGCACCAGTGGTAAAAATGGTATAGTGATCGGGAGGAAATATAGTTTGCAGTATATGAGGATGAGGTGAACAGGATTTAGATACACGAATTATGGGAATTACACGAATGGCTTTGCAGGTATTACACTAATTTATTCGAAATACACGAATTACTGTTTCACGGTAACGGGGGTATAAATATATTTATGCGGTTTATAGCCGGTGGATATTTCCTGTTTGTGACCGAAGTCCGGATGAGTGAAATCAGTATCGTAAGTTTGTAGTTTAACGTATGGCTAAAAGATCAGCAGGGAAAAAACGTAGCACCTGGAATATTATTAAAAGAATTTTACTGCTGCTGTTTATCGGCCAGTTTGTGTACATCATTTTCTGTAAGTGGATCAATCCCCCCATTACCATCACGCAGTCGGTAAACCTGTTAAAGGGTTATGGCCTTAAGCGGGATTATATTTCTTATGACAACATGGGTTCAAATATGAAGCTGGCAGTGATGGCGGGTGAGGATCAGCTATTTCCTGAACATAACGGTTTTGATATAAAGGCCATAAAAAAAGCACAGAAGCATAACCAAAAATATCCCAACAGGGTAAGAGGCGCAAGTACCATCAGCCAGCAAACAGCAAAAAACGTTTTCCTCTGGCAGGGCGGTGGTTATTTTCGAAAAGGGCTGGAAGTTTACTTTACATTTATGATCGAATTGACCTGGAGCAAAAAACGCATCCTGGAAACCTACCTGAATGTGGCAGAAATGGGGCCTGGCATTTTTGGAGTGCAGGCTGCCGCCAGGAAATATTTTAAAAAAGATGCAAAAAACCTCACCCGGAGCGAAGCTGCACAGATCGCTGCCTGTTTGCCCAATCCAAAAAAATATACGGTAAAACCCCAGAGCCGGTATGTGGCTGTTCGATCAAATATCATTTTACGGCAGATGAATAACCTGGCAGGAGATGAGGATATAATAGAGTTATTAAAGTAAATGTTTGACGTTTGAGGTTTGGCGTTCGATGCTTCGCGATTTGAAATGACTTAATGGTGGCTTTAGCGCTGGATATTGAAGAACCAACACCAAACGCCAAACGAACCTATAAAGAAATTCCAAGTTATCGATTTAACAAACGATCCACAGCCTCCACAGCTTTTACAAATCTTTCTTCATAATTCCCGCTAATGTCTACCCATGGTTTTTCCTGGTTCACCAGGGCATCTTTGTAATAGTGGTATATTTTTCTACGCATATGCAGATCCGGGTATTCGCGTAGCAGGTCCGGCGCCCAGGGAAGATCAGTGTTGCAGAGCAGGTAAAGATCGTAGTGGCGTTCGGCGATCCGAGTAAGGATCCGGTTATCGCATTGATTAAAGGAGATCTCGCTCCAGATCTTTATGGTATACAGGTCGGTGTCGAGGAATAGAGGCTGAAGGCGAACGGTGGAAGGTGGAAGGTTGGGCAGCTTTTGTTCTATTGCCGGTTGTCCATTGTCTGTTGCCAATTGCCCAATGTCTATTGCCAATTCTTCGCACCTTAACTGGCCCATTGCAATTTCGTATAGATCTTTGTATTGATAATGCACGCCATTTCTTTCGAGGTAGTCCCTGGCGAATTCCGGTACCCATTGAGCGTGGTAGTGGGTAGCCAACTGCGCACATAAAAAACTTTTCCCGGTTGACTCCGGTCCTAGGACCACTATTTTTTTCATTCTGTTTTTTTCAGGTTATTGATATCCGTTACCATTGAAATGGTGAAAAATACCAACATAGCGAACCGCAAAAATAAGCGAACCTTATCAGCCGTTCTATCCACGAGAAAAAAGAACAGGATCAACAGGATAAACCCCGCCTTTATAGCGATCCATAGCCGTTTATCTTTAATCATATGGATCTTAACGTCTCTTCCCGGTTAGTTATTATCCTTTTCCTCCATTCAAATAGTCCCCCGATCGCCAATACCAGCAGTACCACGTAATAAACGCTGGTAAACACATACCCTTTTACGAAATATAGCGGAATGGAGGCAATATTGGTAATGATCCACCATATCCAGCTCTCCAGCTTCTTTTTGGCCATCAGCCACATACCGGTATATGCGCTCGCGCTGGCCAGCGCATCTGCCCAGGGAACGGCATTGGGATAGAAATTGTTTTTTAGGTAATTAAGGGCCACAAATATGACGACATAAAATACTCCAAAAAAAACCAGCTGCTGTACCACCGCCTTTGAGGAAGATGAAGTAATGTGCAATATGGTATGATGCTGCTGGTCTTTCCTGCTCCACCAGATCCATCCGTATATGCTCATTACGGTATAGTAAAGATTCACACTGGCTTCGCCGATGAGTCCTTGTTTGAAACTGAGATAAATATAAAAGATGGTATTTATGAGCCCGACAGGGTACACGAGGATGTTTTCCTTCCGGCTGAACCATACGCTGATAATACCGGCAAACACAGCAATGTATTCGATTGGACCCGTAGCCTTCATGCCGTCAATAAATGCCTGCAATATTTGTTCTGATGTCATTGCTAAATTAAAAGTCAATATAAGCCAATAAAACAATATCGCATTCCTGTATAAAAATGATTTAGTTTGCCCGGATGAAACAACAACCGGGTGTTTTTCTTATGGCCGGGCTTTATATCCTTGCCGGTCTTAACCATTTTGTAAACCCTGATTTTTACCACAATATTATTCCACCTTACCTTGGCGACAAGGTTATCATCAATATTGTTTCAGGTTTTGCCGAAATAACGCTGGGTAGCCTGCTCTTACCGAAGCCCACCCGGAAATGGGCTGGGTATGGTATCATCTTTATGTTGCTGGCCTTTGTTCCTGCTCATGTATATATGCTGCAAAAAGAGGTGCCGGTAAACGGGCAAAATGTGCCGCGCTGGATACTATGGAGCAGGCTGTTATTCTTACAACCGTTGCTGATCTGGTGGGCATTCCGCGTAAGCCGAAAAAAATAAATCACAAAAAAAACATCCCCGAAAGGAGGATGCTTGATATTTTTACCCACACGGGATTTTATTCTGCTTCAGCTACTACTTCTTTCACTTCGGGTATCATGCGCTTCATCATTCCTTCTATGCCTGCTTTTAAAGTGATCATTGAAGACGGGCAGCCGCTGCAGCTTCCCTGCAACATCAGATTCACCCTTCATTCTTCGTAACTTTTAAACTGTATAGCACCACCATCCATTTCCACGGCTGGTTTTACATAGTTTTCCAATAACTCTTTAATACGTTTTACCACATCATCATCATCGGCGTTTACTTCGTTGCTGCTTTCAGCTTTTACATTCGCCAGTTCTTCTTCATTCACAACCACTTTGCCTTCTTCCAGGTATTCTTTCAGGAATTGTTTTATAGTAGGGATAACATCCTGCCAGTCGTCTGTTTCATTCGTCTTTGTAAGCGTAACAAAATTGCTGGCTATAAACACGGATCTTATAAATGGAAAAGTAAATAGCTGTTGGGCTAAGGGGGAAGGTTTGGCACTCACTTCATCGGGAAAATCCACGCTTTTGCCAGGGTATAAAAGTTTGTTTGCCACAAACTTCATGGTCTCCGGGTTAGGGGTCATTTCGGTATAAATGCTGATCACCGGGTTGCCTGTCTTTATCATATGCTCATTATTTTATAATCTGTTTACAAAAATAACCAATATTCGGCAATAAGATTTTGGCCCTGGGTTTAATTTCTTATTTCGCAAACTAGTGCAAACGTTGATTAATTAAAAAACACGGCGCAAAAGCAACTATCCGCGCAATTTCAGCGTAATAATCGTGAGCCAGTGCCCGGGCTGCCGGAAAATTTAACAAAAGCACTTAACAACCCAAACAACTTAAGCAATGAAGGAATTATCAATTATTTTATTGACCTGTTGTTTATACAGGGCAGAGGCCGCCATTCATAACGTAACGGTGAGCAATTTCCAGTTTAGCCCCTCCAATCTCAATGTTTTAGTGGGCGATGTCATCCGCTGGCAGTGGAGCGATGGGCTTCACAATACGGTTTCCCTGGTTGTGCCGCCCGGAGCGGCCCCATGGAGTTCCCCGGACCTTGCCGCTGCAGGCAATTCTTTCTCCTATACTATCACTGCTGCAGGTTCCTACCAGTATGAATGTGCCTATCACTCCGGCTTTATGACTGCCGGTTTTACTGCCAGTGGTGCGGTCCCGGTTTTACTTTCTTCTTTTGCCGTTGCTAACCTCAATAACCGCCCGCGTATAACCTGGACAACGGAGCAGGAGAGCAATACGGACTTCTTTGCCGTTCGCCGAAGCTACGATGGGGCCATTTTTACCGAAATTGGCCGGGTACCCGCAGCGGGCAATTCCACTGTGGTAAGGAATTATACATTTATTGACGCTACGGCTAAACACAATGTGAAGTTTGTATACTATGAGATCCTGATCACCGACAAAGACGGCAGCACCCAACTTTCCCCCATCAGGCTTTTTAAAAACAACGCACAGATCAGTAAACTGATCACCGCAATATCCCCTAACCCGGTGCAGCAGGCAGGGCACCTCATGATCCGGTTTAACGGGGATGCTCCCGGAAGACTGTTGGCGAAAGTGCTGGACATAAATGGGAGATTAATGTTGGTCAAGGAACTTTATGCCGCTGTTGGTGTGAACAATGGCCATATTCACCTCGGGGACCTGGCCCAGGGCAACTATATTATCCATTTTAGTTTGAATGGAGTGGAAGAATCCTATAAAGTGAAGAAAAAATAATGAAGGTTATAAGATGTTGAATAGAAACCACTTCAATTGGAGTGGTTTTTGTTTTACCCAGGTATCCACAACTTTGGCATATCCATTTGAAAACCCTGTTATCACACAAAAAAATAAACATGAAAACATTCCTGGTGACTTTTCTGATCCTGCCCGTATTATTGATCTCAACGGCTGCAGCACAAAAAGTCGTGAGAAAAGGGGTAACCCCCGTGAAAGTAAATCGTAGTTCTAAAACGGTGTTTTACAATACCGCCCAGTTGTCTGGCAAATGGCAGGAGTACCAACGAAAAGTTGTAGGCACCTCTGCCCCGGTTGATTTCAAAGACAGCCTACTCCTCAATTTCAACAAGCGGGATTCTGTGTATGTATATGACGGCATTTCTATGTCCCAAAGAGGGGTAGTGTCAATTGAGGCACCCAATACTTTGTCACTTGCCGGCGACATTTACACGATCGTTGCCCTCTCTAAAACAATGATGGTACTTAACGACGGGGAATTTGTGAGGAACTTTAGAAAAACTAACCGGTTTTATCATGAAACCCTGGGCAAACTCAAAGCGAATATCGAGAGCCATGAAAAACCAATGCTGATCACCCCGGGTAAATTAACGGGCCGCTGGGACGTGTACAGGCGGCAGGCCAATCCCGGCACCGCGGATTCCATCCTGGTAAAATCTATCACATTTCTCAGCCCGAGAGATAGTCTGACCGGGAATATTTCTTTTTATTCAGCGGGAAGTACCCAAACCGAAAAATTCACTGGTTATCTTACCGGCACCACTTTGATCATTAATGCTGCGGGCAAACAATGGCAGTGGGACACCTTTAAAGCAGACGGGGAAGAATTTGTTTTCGGAAAAGACAAAGAGATCATTTATTATGCAAAAAAGCTCGACTAACCCTCCAATTCTTTTATAAACAAAAAGCGAAGAACTTATATCCTTCGCTTTTTTTATTTCATCAACTTTAGTTTTAAAAATTCCCACCTTCCACGTTTCGTAGTTTTTCAACACGACGAAGGACTGTTAGAAAAACAAGATCCCGGGAGCAAAGCGATTCGGGACCATCGTTCACCTTCCGCCTTCCACCGTCTACCTACTCCACTATCCTCAGTTTTGCATAATTCAACATTATTTTTTTCTCGCCATTCAGTTCAAATTTTACTGTAGCGATGGGGTTGTGTGCTGCACCTTCCATTTTTATTACTTCACCGAAACCAAATTTCTGGTGTTCAACCTTTTGACCAGCCTGCAGGCCGCTTGTATCACTGGCCATGAAATTTTCAGATGGCACATGTTCCACAGTTTTAGTCACGGCAGGTTTTGAGCTGATATAAGAGGGCACCGCTTTTTTTGCCGGGGGGGCGCCATATTGTTTCTCTGCCCGGTCGGCATCTCCACTACCAAACCCGCGTTGCATTCTTTCGAAAGCACTGCCCTGGTTCCAGCCGCTGCTGCTATTATTGCGGCTGGCCACTCCTGCATAACTTCTATCCAGCATCAACTCCGGCATTTCGTCAATAAAACGGCTCGGGTCATTCTGCTGCAACTGGCCAAACCTGTAGCGGGCATTGCTGTAACTCAGGTACAAAGTTTTTTTGGCCCTGGTAATCGCCACATAAAATAATCGCCTTTCTTCCTCCAGTTCTTCCCGTGTATTTATGCTCATTGCATTGGGGAAAAGTGTCTCCTCCAAACCGCCTACAAAAACCACGGGGAATTCCAGCCCTTTTGCCGCATGAATGGTCATCAGTTTTACCACATCTGCATTTTCCTTATCATCATCCGCATCGGTGAGCAAAACGATCTGTTGCAGGTATGTGCCCAGGCCTTTATCGCCCACTTCGCCATCTTCCTCGTTCATGGGGGTTTCAATAAATTCTTTGATGGAGTTTAGTAATTCCTGTACGTTTTCGTAACGTGCAAGCCCTTCCGTGGTCTTATCATTAAAAAGGTCCTTTACTATTCCCGTGCTTTTACCAACGATAATGGCCAGGTCATAAGCATTTTTTTTATCCAGTTCACTCCTGAACATTTTGATCATCGTTACAAAGTTGTCGATGGCTTCCAATGTCCCGCTTTTAAATCCGTACATTGCCGCGTTGCACAACACATCCCACATACTCAGGTTCCGCTCGTTGGCATACAGCACGGCTTTGTCGATTGTAGTTTTACCGATACCCCTCACCGGGTAGTTAATGATCCTTTTTAGTGCTTCTTCGTCTTTCGGGTTGGTAACAATCCTTAAGTAAGCTATAAAATCCTTTACCTCCTTGCGTTGGTAAAAACTCATACCACCATAGATCCGGTAAGCAATCCCCATACGTCTCAGGGCTTCCTCGAAACTCCGGCTCTGTGCATTGGTGCGGTACAGGATTGCAAAATCCTTATTGAAAAAATGATTGCGCAGTTTTTGTTCCTTGATCGTATCAGCCACCATCTTACCCTCATCATTGTCCGTCATGGTGCGAACGAGTTTGATCCTTTCGCCTTCATCATTCTCGGTAAATAATTTCTTCTCTATCTGACCCTTGTTATTTGATATGATTTCGTTGGCCACATTTAAGATCGTCTTAGTACTCCGGTAATTCTGTTCCAGCTTCACCAGTTTCACTTCATCATAATCTTTCTGAAATTGCAGGATGTTCGCAATGGTGGCACCACGAAAACTGTAGATACTCTGGGCATCATCTCCCACCACGCATACATTCTCATGCATAGCACCGAGTAGTTTGATGATCTCGTACTGTGCGGGGTTAGTATCCTGGTACTCATCAATTAAAATGTACTTGAACTTACGCTGGTATTTACTCAGGGCCTCTGCATTTGTCCTGAGCAACTCGTACATTTTCAGGAGCAGGTCATCAAAATCCATTGCGCCGTTTTTAAAACAGCGGTTTACATAGGCTGTGTAGATCTGCCCGATCATCGGGCGGTTGGAGCGGGCATCTTCCTGCTGAAGTGTATAATCATTGATATATTCGGCAGGGCCTACGAGGGCATTTTTGGCAGAAGATATGCGGTTATAAACTATATTGGGTTTGTATTGCTTGTCATCAAGACTCATTTCATTTACGACAGTTTTCACCACGGATTTGGCATCATCGGTATCGTAAATAGTGAAGTTATTGGGGAAACCAATCTTATTGGCTTCTGCCCTCAGGATCCGGGCAAAGACGCTGTGAAAAGTACCGACATATAAATTCCGGGCTTCACTGTTGCCCAATATTCTTTCAATCCTTTCTTTCATTTCGGCCGCAGCCTTGTTGGTAAATGTAAGCGCAAGTATGTTAAAAGCATCTACCTGGTGTGCTGCCATCAGGTGGGTGATACGGGTTGTTAATACCTTGGTTTTGCCACTGCCTGCCCCCGCAATGATCATAATCGGGCCGTCTTTATGCATCACTGCCTCACGCTGGGGTTCGTTCAGTTCATCTAAATAATTCCTCATGCCGCAAAGGTAATTTGTATTAGGGTGATTTGGTGGGGAGTGGATAAACCTTTATGTAAAATGCCGGCATTTCTGCCGGCAGGTCTTCCAGGAATGTATATTTTCTTAACCTATTTTCACGGAGGTCATCGTCAGTGACCCTCCCACGGCTTTATCATTAAAAAATTCTGCTTTATCCTTACTCCCCTGCAGGGCAAGGGTATATAAAAGGGGCAGGTAATGTTCCGGTGTGGGAATAGCGAGTTTGGCTTCCCTGCCCAGGCTTTCATAATTTACCAGCGGCGAGTGGTTACGGTCGTTGATCAGGTCTTTAAAAGTGTCGTTCATCTGTATCGCCCAGTCAAAACCATAGTTATTCGTATTTAATTTATCCCAGGCCACCATCTTCAGGTTGTGCACCATATTACCGCTGCCGATGATGAGTACCCCTTTTTTCCTGAGGCTGTATAATTCTTTGCCAAGGTCATAGTGGTATTGCGGGCCTTTACTGTAATCTATGCTCAGTTGCAACACAGGAATA
The DNA here is from genome assembly GCA_036676685.1 of Chitinophagaceae bacterium. GTDB lineage: Bacteria > Bacteroidota > Bacteroidia > Chitinophagales > Chitinophagaceae > Ferruginibacter. Next base: position 10,297 of record JAKFCK010000426.1, read on the forward strand.
TTTGCCCGGGGATACATATGTCGCACTACCGTCCAGGTGCCATGATCCAGTCCCCAGTCATGGTCAAGTTCCACCTGGGCAGACTTTATGATGCCTGCAGTTTCCTTTGCCAACAGGGCATGGCCCGGTGCGGGATATTGCACATCAAATAAAGCTTGAGGAAAACCACCAAAGTCGTGTATCGTTTTGGGAAAGTCCATTGCGGTGACCTGGGTGCCTTTGGTAAACCAATGGGCAGACACAACCAAAACAGCAGCCGGCTCAGGAATATCTTCAGCCATTTTTTTCCATCTCTGGCTGAATTCATTGTCCTCGATGCCGTTCATTGGTGACCCATGCCCCACAAACAGCACAGGCATGAGTTGTTCCTGCCCCGGCAAAGAATTCGTAAAACTGTTGAATGCTGACAGACCCGTCATGGTTAATCCTCCTGTTAATATTGTTTGAATGAATTTTTTCCTTTCCATCACTCCTCTTTAAGCTCAGGCCAGTATTGTATCTTTATCTGCTGTGGTCACCGGTGTGATACCGGCTTCATCTAAAAGACCAGCCACCCTGTCCAGGGCTTCCGCATTATTACTTTGTACAAAAACAACCGATTTTTTTCCACTCCATTCCGTGATCACATTTACATGTTTGGAATAAGGCAAAAGCGAAGCACACAGGGCTGATACTTTCTCCATGGCTGCATCTGTAACATGGATCACGATCTTACGGCTGGCTACATCTTTGATTTTTTCAAATACATGCGGAAGTGCTGTGTCAGGCACAGCCACTATGATGATATCCGCTTCCCATGCTGCATCCAGGTCGCAGGCCATCGCTTCCACATCGACCCCAGGGTAATGTTTTTGCAGGTCGATGGCCATCCATTGGGCATCGGCCAGGGTTTCGCCTGCAGATAAAAGTAATTTATGCTTTCCGCACGCTAATCCCGTGGTAATTAAAGTTCCCCCGGGACTGGTAGCGCCAAATATGGCAATTGTTTGTTGCTGCATCATTTAATAATTTGATGATGCAAATCTAACCCGGCCTTAAGCCCTGCACCAATGACATTTGATAAATAAAACAATTGATATTTATCAAGTAGTTTCCGGGTTCGTCAGTCGCAGTTATTCCAAAAAACCAGCGCCTAAACGAACCGGGAATGCTGTTTTTTACTAAATTGTAGCCAGATCAGATGTCTTATATGAAAAACAACTTATTTACTCCCGTCATCTTCCTGCTGGTAGCTATAGTATTGGCTACCTGCACAAAACACGAAGGTTACGTGGAACGGGGAGGTCTGTTACCAACAAATTATATCACTTTCCAGGCAAACGGTACGTTCGGCCCGGTAACACTGCGGGTGGCCAGTGGGTCTTCCATCACTTTTGTGAACAATGATACAAAGCCCCATAATATTTTGAGCAGCGACAGCACGATAGCGACTAAAAACATAGCACCCGGCACATCTTTCTTTTTTAAGAATGATAATGCCATCGGTACTTTCCCTTACCGCTGCACATTGGATTCTGCCATCCGTGGTACCATTATCATTACGCCATAGCCCAATGCAGCATGTAGAAATATTAGATAAAGAACACTTTGATAAAAATTACCACAGGGTAAAGCCGCCAAAAGCACTGGCACATTTAATTGATTTTTACTGGCAAACGAAGTTTGAAAATCTTTGGCATCAATTCCCGAATGGATTCTCGGATGCCTTATTCCCAAACATCGGGTATACTTACCTCATCAACCTGGGTACAGCATTTATCATGCAGGTGGGCAAGAAAAAATTTAATATGAAAACCGATGGTTTTTTGCCCCGCCATCAAAATATTGAATGTTTTCACCAGGCCGGCAATTGCTTATTCGGGATCAAGTTTAAAGTTTCGCCGATCATCTTTGAAAAAAAGGTCAACTTTTCTGAATACACCGAAGCGATCTTTCCACTGAGCTACCTGATGGAGCAGCAGGTATTGGCGGCTGTTAAACAAGCTAAAAGTTTCACTGAACGAACAACAATACTGAATGAATATTACAGCACTATTGTAAAAAAGTTTGAAGGGTCCGTGTTACCGGTTACCATCGTTTCAGAAATTTTAGACCAATGCAGCAGTGCTGTTGAGTTCAACCAACCGATAGAAGAAATGGCTGAAAAAAATGGTATCAGCAGCCGAACCCTTCAGCGGTATTTTGAAAAATGTACCGGCCTTAGCACAAAAAAGACATTGCAGATCTTACGCATCCGCAAAGCAGTGGAACAGATGGCGAATGATCCCGGCCATTTTGATCACACCCAATATGGTTATTATGACTACAGCCATTTTTATAAACACCTGCAGCAATTCCTGGATAAAAATATTTTACAAAAACTGCTAAAAAATATCAGGGCTTCATCATAATAAAAAGGCACACCTTTCGGCGTGCCTTTGTTGGTGGGCTATACTTTATTATGCCGCTCCCCGGTTGAGCATTTAAATATCAGTTTCCTGCCCTCTGCCTTTCCTCTTCAGATGCAGTTGTCCTGCGCCTCGCAGCCTGCACGGTATTTTTTCCGAACCGGTAAGTGAAAGACAGGTTGGCTACACGGGTCTCTCTTTGTGCATGCCATTTTTCCACATAGTTGTCAAAACTGATCACCGCTTTAGGCAGGTTCGTCCAGAAGATATCGGTGACGTTGAGCCGCAAAGTTGCTTTGTTTTTCAGGATATTTTTTTGAACACCAGCGCCTATGCCCCATTGTGGGTCCATCACCAAAAAGCCATTCTGCCCGCCGCTGTTGAACACACCGCTCAGTTCTGCCGACCAGCCATTTTTCATCGTGAAGGAATTGGTGGTTCTTGCCTGGATTGCCGGTTTTCCTTTGTCCAGGTTCGTGCCGGCCAGGCTGCCATTAAAGTGATTGTAGAATACGTCCGCATTATTAATCATGTTCCACCACTTTTTAATTTTCACCGGTGCTGATATGGAGAGCCCCACATAGTCGGAAGTGCTGATGTTTACCGGGATCTGTACCGTTACGTTATCATCCTGGATGGGAATATTCGGAAATACATCTTTGAATCTTGCCAATACGATACTTTGGTTGTTTTTAGTGTGGCGATACCCGAGTGAAAAATTCAGGTTTTTCACGGTGTAGTTCAATTCGTAAGCCCATGTGAATTGCGGCAGCAGGCCGGGGCTACCCGTTGCGTAAGTAGTTACGTCAATCAGGAATAAAAAAGGGTTCAACTGGGAGTAACCTGGCCGGTCGATCCTGCGGCTGACCGAGATCCCGATAGTTTGATCGGCTTTTAATTTATAATTGAAAAATGCCGTGGGAAACACCTGGATATAACTGCTGTCCCAGCTCACCTTACCAATCTCCTGGTATGTTTTAATATTGGTTTGCTCTGTCCTTAACCCCAACTGCATATCCCATTTTTTAAAATTCTTTTTATAATTTATATAAGCCGCGTTATTGTTCTCGTCGTATAAAAAATGGTTGGTTTTGTTGGGGTCATTTTGCGGTGTGCCGTTGCTTGCATCAGCAAACCTGGCATCATTGTCTGCGGATACAAAACTTGTTTTTAGCCCTGCTTCAATGCTGGCTCCTTTTTTTAATGGGTTTACGTAATCAACCTTTGCTGTTTTCAGGGAAAGTTCTCCCTTTTGATTGCCATCAAGGACATAATTAGGCTGCTGTGTACTGCCATCGATCTTATAATAACGTGTGGAATTGGTGGAAAGGGATCGGCTGTTGTAAACACCATAATCTGCGTCTGCGGTTAATTCCCTGCCGGTACTGTCAAATACATGTTTGAAATTAATATTGCTTACTACGTTGTTATTATGGTCATTGTTACTGGCGAAAGTATTGAAAGTAAAAACCGGCACGTGCTGGTCGTCAAAGACAAGCGAACTGTTATCGGTCCTTCTCCTGAAATGATTAAAGTTGGTATTGACTACAAAACCGATGATCGTTTTTTTAGAAGGGAAAAAATCCGCGCCCATCCTGGCTGTATTGCTGCTGAATGGCATCGTGGTAAAATTATCTTTCAGATCCGAGCCGGTGAAAACACCATTCTCATAAAAGTTACGGTCCAGGAACAGGTGATTCAGCAGCTTGCGATAGGCATAATTGTAACTACCGAAGGCATTCATTTTTTTGTTCCGGTGATTTAATGAAATACCGGTGTTGGTTTTGGGATAAACGCCCTGGCCATACCCCGCTGTGAAGTTCCCATTGGTCCCCATTCGCTGGTCCTTTTTCAGCCGGATGTCAATGATACCCGAATTGCCGGCCGCATCATATTTACTGGATGGGTTGGTAATGATCTCGATACGATCGATACTGTTGCTCGGCAGGCCACGTAGGTAATTCACCAGGTCGGCCCCGGTCATCGGCGAGGGTTTGCCATCTATCATGATGATAACGCCCTGTCTTCCCCTTAATGCGATGTTGTCATTGGGGTCAATGGTTACACCTGGAGATCTTTCGAGCACCTCGAAGGCGGAGCTGCCGGCATTAACGATACTGTTGTCCACGTTCACAATTATGCGGTCATTCATCCTTTGTATAAAGGGTTTTTTAGCGCTCACCGTCACCTCTTTTAACTGTGCACTGCTTTTCAGGTTCAACGAAACAGCAGGCAGATCAGCAGTATACGCTGTTTCACTGATCACGATACTATCGGTACTTTTTTCTTCAAATCCTGTAGCGGAAAGTTTAATGCGATAAGTGCCTGCAGCAATATTTTCAAATGAGATTTTACCGGCTTTATTGGCCAGGGCGGTTTTCACCAATTGTTTGCTGTTGTTTTTCAATAGGGCAGCACTTGCGTTTTCAATTCCATGATTTTTGGAATCTGTTACAGTGAGGGTAATGCTACCCGGGTTGGTTTGAGCGAAGCCATTTAAAATAGTAAACAGTAAGGCTATCAAAATGCTGGTCAGTTTCATTCGTTCTAATTTTTCTCAAAAGTGCATGATTAACGAATACGTTCGTACTTAATTTATACCAACTGCTCATGGGAAGCCATGAAAGGCAACCCGGCAATTTAGCCTTGTCTGATTTTTACATCCCGAATGCAGATCCTCTGCCCGGCAGGGTTAAATATTTTGCGGGTTTGGGTGGCAGAGCACCATAAATGACTAACTTCCTTGCTTATTTTGAATAGCTATTCATTAAAAACATCTACCGGCTCTTGCGGTATATATTAAAGCATTTTTACCATGAAAAGAGAATTGTTTACCTGGCATAGCCCTTCGCTGGATAAAGAAATGCCGATTGTCGGGTATGGCGATTACGGTTTTGCCTTGTTACTCGTACCCACAGCTGCTGCGGATTACCTGGAGTATGAGCGTTTTCAGCTAATGGACACTTTAGCGCCGCTCATTAACAGTGGGAAGCTGCGGGTGTTTTCTATCAACAGTATAAATAACGAAAGCTGGCTGAACAATGAAATGCAGGGTGCCCATAAAGCGATCCGGCATAACCAGTTTAATAAATATGTATTTGAGGAGGTAGTCCCTTTTATCAAAAAAAATACCAGTAGTGAGACGCCCATCATTACTTGCGGCGCTTCTTTTGGCGCCCTGCACAGCATGAACTTATTCTTAAAACGCCCGGACCTCATTAACGGGGTAATAGCCATGAGCGGTGTTTATGACCTTACGGAATACACCAAAGGTTTCTATGATGAACAGGTTTATTTTAACTCCCCCTGCCACTACATGCCCAATCTTACAGATGAGTGGTCTTTAAACTCGATCCGGAGCAGTAGCCATATTCATATACTTTCCGGCAGGGGCGATTATGAAGACCCACAGGCCGCAATGAATTTTTCCGGTGTACTCAATGCCAAGGGTATTCATCATGAATTGGATATATGGGGGCATGAATGGAAACATGACTGGCCCACCTGGAGGGCTATGTTGCCCCATTACCTGGAAACAAAATTTTAATTTGAACAGGAGCGGAACAGTTGTTCCGCTTTTTTTATACGGCCAATAAGAGCACTGGGAATCTTCCGTCAAAAATCTACATTTGCTGTATGGAAAAAAAACTCTTTTTACTAGATGCCTATGCGTTGGTGTTCAGGGCATATTATGCGCTCATCAGGAGCCCGAGGATAACGAGCAAAGGAAAAAATACAAACGCACAGTTTGGTTTCATCAACACATTGGTAGACCTGATCAATAATCAAAAGCCCACCCATATAGCAGTTTGTTTTGATACGCATGCACTCACGGAAAGGCATACAGATTTTGCAGATTATAAAGCCAACAGGCAGGAAACCCCGGAGGATATAATGGCTGCCGTGCCGGATATCAAAAGAATGATAAAAGGATTTAATATACCTGTTGTGGAAATGGACGGTTACGAGGCAGATGATGTAATTGGTGCGCTCGCAAAGCAGGCAGAGAAAGTTGGCTACCAGGTATACATGGTAACACCTGATAAAGATTATGGCCAGTTGGTTTCAGAAAATATTAAGATCTATAAACCACCCTACCAGGGAGGCAGCCTGGAAATATTGGGACCAAAAGAGGTCTGTGAAAAGTGGGATATCAAAAGCGTGGACCAGGTGATTGATGTATTGGGCCTCATGGGCGATTCGGTGGATAATATCCCCGGTATCCCCGGCGTCGGTGAAAAAACTGCTGCAAAATTATTGAAAGAATATGGCACACTGGAAAACATACTGGAAAATGCTGCTAACATTAAAGGTGCACTCGGAGAAAAAATAAGAAACGGGAAAGACCTGGCCATCATGAGTAAAAAACTGGCGACGATCATTATAGACGTGCCGGTAAGTTTTCATGAGGAAGATTTTTGCATGAAGGAATGGAACCGGGATGTACTGAAAGAAATATTTGCGGAACTAGAGTTTAAAACAATCGGCAAAAGGATACTGGGTGAAGAAATTGCTTCACTGCCAAATGAGGATAAAATTCAGCCCCCTGCAAAGGCACAGTTAGATCTTTTTGGAAATGAAGCCCCCCTGGCAGAGCCTGTACCCCGGCCCGCGCCAACTCCCGGTGAAGGAGATGAACCAAGTTTTTTGTCGGTAGAACGAAATATTAAAAACACCGATCATTTTTACCAGCTTGTTCAAACGCCGGAAGAAATAAATTCCTTATTGAAAACCCTGGAGGTTTATGAAGAAATAAGTTTTGATACGGAAACCACCAACATTGATGCTAACATGGCAGAACTGGTGGGGTTGAGCTTCGCGGTAAAACCCGGAGAAGGTTATTATGTGCCCTGCCCGGCAGACAGGAATACAACCCTGGAAATCTTAAGCAGGTTCCACTCATTGTTCAGTGATGAAAGCAAAACATGGATCGGGCAGAATATAAAATATGACCTGCTTGTATTAAAATGGTATGGTGCAACGCTTAGTGGAAAGTTATTTGATACCATGCTCGCTCATTATGTAATAGAACCAGACGGCAAAAGGAGCATGGACCTGCTCAGTGCGAAATACCTGGGGTATGAACCTATCCATATTGAAGAGCTTATTGGCAAAAAGGGCAAAAGCCAGGGCAATATGAGAGATGTGGAAATAGAAGCTGCCAAAGAATATGCAGCAGAAGATGCTGATATCACGCTGCAGTTAAAAAATGTTTTTTTTCCCATGTTGAAAGAAAAGGAAGTGGAAAAAGTATTTTTCGAAGTGGAGAACCCGCTGCTGAAAGTACTGACCAATATGGAATTTGAAGGGATCAGGGTGGATGTTGACTTTTTGAATAGGTATTCAAAAGAGTTAGAAGTAGATGCCAAAACCGCGGAGGAAAGTGTGTATGCGCAGGCTGGCGTTCGTTTTAACCTGGCCAGTCCAAAACAACTTGGAGAGGTGTTGTTTGAAAAACTCCAGTTGGATCCTAAAGCAAAAAAAACAAAAACAGGCCAATATGCCACAGGGGAAGATGTACTTGCAAAGCTGGCCAATCAACATAAGATCTGTGATGATATTCTCACCTTCCGCGAATTGACCAAATTAAAATCTACTTATGTGGATGCGTTGCCGCAATTGATCCATCCAAAAACGGGCAGGGTGCATACCAGTTATGCGCAGGCCGTGGCAGTAACGGGAAGGCTTAGCAGCAATAACCCCAACCTGCAAAACATTCCTATCCGTACGGATAAAGGAAGGGAAATAAGAAAAGCATTTATCCCCAGGGATGAAAACCATGTACTGGTATCTGCCGATTACTCGCAGGTGGAACTAAGGATCGTTGCCGGCATAAGTGGTGACGTAAATATGTGCGAGGCATTTAAAACCGGGAAAGATATTCATACAGCAACCGCTGCAAAAATCTTCCACGTAGAAGAATCTGAAGTGACCAAAGAAATGCGGTACAAAGCAAAAAGCGTAAACTTTGGCATCATCTACGGACAAGGTGCTTTTGGCCTGGCCGAAAACCTGGCTATACCGAGAGCAGAGGCAAAGGAGATCATTGATAATTATAAGATGCAGTTTCCCAACATCCAGAAATATATGGATGATACCATCAACTTTGCCAAGGAACATGGTTATGTGCAAACCCTGATGGGGCGTAAACGTTGGTTAAGGGATATTAACAGCGCCAATTTTACGGTAAGAGGATTTGCAGAAAGAAATGCGATCAATTCTCCCATCCAGGGTACGGCAGCAGATATGATAAAACTCGCCATGATAAAAATTGACCAGGAACTAAAGGCCAATAATTTTAAAAGCAAGATGTTGCTGCAGGTGCATGATGAACTGGTGTTTGATGTGCTGAAAGAGGAACTGGAAGCCATTCAGCCTTTCATTATCAACTCCATGAAAAATGCATTGGTGCTTCCAAATGAAGTCCCTTCTGATGCAGAGATCGGTTATGGTAATAACTGGCTGGAAGCGCACTAAAAGCCGAGTCACCGTTTTTCATAAACATCTTGCAGTTGTGGATTCAAATCAATAATTTGTTCGATAAAAATTTATACACATGAAACATTTTATTATTTCCGCCTGCTTTATTTCTATAGCGGCAATGGGCTGCTCCGGCAATGAAACAAAAAAAGATGAAACGGCTACAATTAGTGATACCGCTACAACAACAGCGGCAAACGTGGAAACGCCCGCCGCACCTGCCCCGTTAGACTCTGCGACCATGATGAAGAACTGGCAGGCTTATAGCACACCTGGAGATATGCATAAACTGATGGCCAGCTGGGATGGCACCTGGAACGGGGAAACAACAATGTGGCATGCTCCCGGCGCGCCACCCGAAATCAGCAAAGGCACAGCGGTAAACAAAACTGTGCTGGGAGGGCGCTACCAGCTAGGCACTCACAAAGGAAACATGATGGGTATGCCATTTGAAGGAATGAGCACCCTTGCATACGATAACGCCAGGAAAGTTTTTATTAACACATGGATAGATAACATGGGCACAGGCTTAATGAAATTGGAAGGCCCCTGGGACGAATCTACCAGGACGTTAACTCTCACGGGTAAATGCGTGGACCCCTCAAGTGGCACCGGCCAGGAAATGAATATCCGTGAGGTACTCAGGGTTATAGACGACAAAACACACGTAATGGAAATGTATGGCCCGGGCCCTGATGGCAAGGAGTTTAAAATGATGGAAATAAAGATGACGAAGAAATAATCCGTGGAACTCAATTAATTTTACCGTCCTGGTCTTGATAAGACCGGGACGGTTTCATTTATTCAATATAATACCATGGATAAACCTGTTTTGATCTACTGCTATGATGCCTATTGCGGCTGGTGTTATGGCTTCAGCCCTGTTATCAAAAAAATAGCTGCAACATATAAAAATCTCCTGGACATAGACGTTCTTAGTGGGGGGATGATACTCCCTGAAAAACCTACCCATATCGGTATCGCCGCAGGATATATTTCCAAAGCATATAAAAACGTGGAAGAATTAACCGGGATAAAATTCGGCAGCGATTATCTCTGGCATATCAATAATCCGGATGACAGTGATTGGTATCCAAATTCTGAAAAGCCGGCCATTGCCATGAGTGTTTTCAAAGAATTTTACCCGGAAAGAGCGATAGAATTTGCAGCCGACCTGCAATATGCTTTACATTATGAAGGCAGGGATCTCACTGATGACGAAGCCTATCTTCATTTACTGGAGAAATACAGCATACAGCCGGAAATTTTTTATGAAAAGCTTGCCAGCGCGGAATATAAAGAAATGGCTTACTATGAATTTTCTTTAATGAAACAACTACAGGTAACCGGGTACCCCTGCGTGTTTATTCAAACGGGGGATTTGAAATTCGTTATGGTAGCGAGAGGCTTTACGGATTATGAAACGCTGAAAGAGAGGATTGTTAAGGTGTTGGAAGAGTATGAATTATGAGTGATGAGTAGTCGGTTTCGTAAAAGGTGAATGGTCAATAGTGAATAGTGAAATCCTTGAAGTTTATACTTTTTCGCCAGCACTTTAATAGCAACCGATATTGAAAAAACCTACGACCTTCACCATTGACCATTGAACTGCATAAAGTGAATGATCAATAGTGAATCGTGAAATCAAGAAGTTATTACTTTTTCTCCAGCGCCTTTCAGAGCAACCGGTATTGAATAAAACCTCCGGCCTTCACCATTCACTATTGACAATTGACCATTGACCATTGACACTTTAGTTGCTTCTCCTTTGCGGCCTCATCCCCGGCTCAATCTGTTCTGTCCAGGTTTTCATTTGCTCTGCTGTAAGTACAGCCTTAAGTTTAACGTCCCTCGCCTCAGTCAGTTCCTTGCGTTTAGCCATCATGGCATCCCTGTCCATATTACCGGATGCACGCATCTCTTCCATTGATTTTTGCTGCGCAGTGTAGTAATCCACAAAAATGGTTTTCACAGATGCTTTCACCGCATCGGTTGGCTTGAAGGCTGAATCTATTTTGGCCAATACTGCTGCAGCCCTTTCCTCAGGTGTCTGGCGTTGCATACCACCACCCTGTGCCTGGGCTGATCCAAGCATAACAAATAGCGCTGCGGCTAAAACGAAAAATTGTTTTTTCATGTTTGTTTAATTGATAAATGAGAAATGATTATTGTTTTTTTGGCTTCTTTTTGTCTCCTCCACGTCGTGCCATCACCTTGTAGATGCTGGTATCGAAGCGGTTTTTCTGTTCCTGGTCGCAGAGCGATCTCACATCTTTCAGGTGGGTCAGCATATGCAGGTCAAGTTTTTTTTGCTTTTCAGTTGAGCTGTTCACCGCCTGCAAAATTGCGGAATCGGCATAATCATGTTCTGCTAAAAAACGCAGCCTGTTGTCTTTTTCAGCCTTCAGCTGTTCAAATAATGTATCAAGTGTCTTGCGATGTTCAATTTTCAGGTTTTCATATTGCTGTAACTGTACCGTATCAAAACCAATATCAGTTTTGAGATAATTTGCCATGGCATTTTTCCATTGAGCAGTTGAGTTGCTTTTTTTTGGCTTTGGCTTGCTGGCCAAAAAGTAAGCCAGGCCGCCAATATTGGCCAAAAGCAACACGGCAATGATCAGCAATAAGGGCTTGCTCCTGTTAGGCCGGTTTATCATGGTTGAATATTTTCAAAGTCATAAAATGAGGTCGCTGCGTTCAGGGAATATTCATCAGTTGGAGCCGTGGTATTTTGAGCAGACATACCTGTAGTACTTCCCCTCACCGCTTCTGTAATGATGTAGACGTTCATGAGTATCACCGAGGCTAACACCGCAAAGGCCACTGTCGGTTTTGTAAGTAACATACCTGCCCGCTCCCACAACGATGGCTCTGTTTGAACGTTTGCCATTTTCGCCCTTATCCTTGTGAGCAAAAAAGGTGCAGGTGATGCTTTCGCAGCACCATCAAGGCTACTCATGGTTTCCTGTACGAGTTTTTCCAGGTTTTCCTTTTTCATCTTACTAGTTATTCTTGCGTGAGGTAATATTGTTCCAGTATCTTTTTTAAGCTGTTTTTTGCCCTGCTGATCAGGGATTCCACGGCATAAAGACTTGTTTGCATGATCTCCGACACCTCTTTAGCACTCAACCCTTCCATTTTGTGCAGTGTAAATGCAACCCTTTGTTTATCCGGCAGTTTTTTTAATGCCTTGAACAAAATAGCTGCTTTCTCTTTATTATCCAACAACACCCCGGGATGATTAAAATTTACCGGTTCCTCTTCAGCTCTTACAGAAAATATCTTTTTTAGCAGGCCGCCATGTTTCTGCCTTTTTTTTCTTTTCTCAAAATCCAGCGACAGGTTTACTGTAATACGGTAGATCCAGGTTGATAATTGTGCTTCCTGCCGGAATGATGATATATTTTCATACAGCCTTATAAAAACATCCTGTGTAATATCTTCGGCATCTTCCTCATTTTGCACTATCCCAAGCGAAGTATTATAAACCATATTCTGCCATTGCTCCACCAGCCCGCTGAAGACGGTCCCGTCCCCGCTTTGAATACCTGAAAGAATTTCGGAATGGTTCAAAAAAAAAGTAGTTATGTAGGTTTTAAAGTTAAGGTTTTTGGTCATCAGCTGATGATCAAAGAAACCAAAAATTATAACCCTGGGCCACCCATTCTTCGCATTCCGCCACGATCTTCACCTGCCGGTGCCTTTGGTACGCCAAAGTTTTTAAGGCTGTAGGTGAACGTGAGCATAAAGTACTGCTGCAAGACCTGGCTTTGGTAATCTTCAATCCCGATCTCCGTTACTGTTCTGGTGATGCTTTGATTTTGTTTTAAAAGATCAAATACCGACAGTTTCAGTTCGGCAGCCTGCTTCTTCAGGAACTTTTTGCCTATTGCTGCATTCCATAACCAAAAACTCTGGTTAAATCCTTCACTCAGACCGGTATAGGTCTGGTTGTTCACATCATTTTGTATAAACCAGCCCTTTTTACTCAAAAGATTTACAGCGATTCCCGCAGCCTGGTTGATAAACCTGCTATTCAAACTCTGCCGTAATGAGTTGTTGGCGTCATTTAAACTAACATTGTAATTGAGGTTGAAGTCCACGTATTGACTGATATTACTTGCCAGAACAACACCCCCGCTATATGCAAGGTTATCCGTGTTAGACAATACGTTATCTACCAATCCCGGGAGTTTGGAGTAACTGAAACCGGCACTAAGGTTTAGTGTGGTCTTGATGGCTTTGATAGGCATACTATAAGTAAAAAAGCTCCTCAGCGTTTTATAACCATTCAGGTTCACAGGTCTTGTCAATTGCGAGCCTTCCTTTAGTGTATCACCATTCT
>JAKFCK010000427.1:0-10097 GCA_036676685.1 Chitinophagaceae bacterium
TGATTTGTTGAAAGGCGGTGCAGAAACTGACGAGGACGTGATGCACGATTCCCTAAAGAACGAGATCCGCAGGGTGTTAAAGTCTTTATCTCCCAGGGAGGCGGAAATTGTAAATGCCTATTTTGGTCTGGACGGGGAAAACGGGGTTACGATAGAGCAGATTGGTCAGAAGTATGATCTTACTAAAGAACGTATCCGCCAGATAAAGGAAAGGGCCATTAAGCGCCTGCAAAAAGCAAGATACAGCGGTGCATTGAAAGCTTATTTAGGATAATTTTACCTACGTAAATAATTAAAACCGCCTTGAACCAGGGCGGTTTTTTCATACAGGCTGCAATCCCGAAAAATTGAAACAAGTTTAAATTTAAGGCATGAATAAACTGAAGCTGCTGGTAGGGCTTTTTATACTTTGTTCCTGTGAAAAAGACATTGATTTTGACCTGGAAGAATCTGAGCCCGTGTTAACCGTGGATGCCCAGATCGAAACGGGCCTGGCGCCAATAGTTGTATTGACCAAAAGTTTTTCATATTACCAGGAATTGAACGGGGCATTACTGGCCTCCTCTTTTGTGAGGAATGCTGAAGTCACGCTCCACAATGGCAGTTTGACCCACCGGTTGAAAGAATACGCCGTCCCACTTGCACCGGGACTTTTCGCCTGGTACTACAGTACAGATAGTACAAACCCTGCCACTGCCTTTGCAGGTGAAGCCGGCCGCACCTATAGTTTAAATATTACAACGGAAGGCAAAACCTACAATGCAGTAACCAACATTCCTGCTGCGGTGAACTTTCCGGATTCTGTGTGGTTCCAGCGGGCCCCGCAAAACCCGGATACCAATAAAAGGGTGATGTACATCAGGGCTACTGACCCACCAGGCAGGGGTAATTATGTGAGGTACTTTACTAAAAAAAACAACGAGCCATTTTTTCCCGGTGAAAATGTTTTTGATGACCAGGTTATAGATGGCAGCACATACCAGATCCCGCTGCCACAGGGTATCAACCGAATCAACCCCCAGGGGGAAGACAGCAGCTTTTATGCAAAGGGGGATACGGTAACCCTTAAGTTTTGTGCCATTGATAAAGCGGCTTACACTTTCTGGACCACCTGGGAGTTTTCTTACCAGAGCATCGGGAATCCGTTTGCCCAGCCTAACAAGGTGCTGGGAAATATCAGCAATGGCGCTTTAGGGGTATTTACAGGCTATGCTGCCGGCTATCGCACCCTCGTAGCACCGTAGCCTAGATATGTATTAATCAATTATTTTCGTAGCATTAATCAAGACAAAAGAATAAAAGTTATATGGAAAAGACCATCAGCGAAAAAGTGCATTGTTTGATCATCGGATCCGGGCCCGCAGGTTACACAGCGGCTATTTATGCCGCCAGGGCCAACATGAAACCTGTAATGTACCAGGGCATACAGCCCGGTGGACAACTCACCATCACGACAGAAGTAGAAAATTATCCCGGTTATCCCGAAGGGATCCAGGGCCCGGAAATGATGGTGGATTTCGAAAAGCAGGCTGCACGTATGGGAACGGATATCCGTTATGGAATGGCCACCAAAGTGGACTTTTCCAAACACCCCCTGCAGGTAGAAATAGATGAAGAAAAATGGATAGAAGCGGATTCGGTTATCATCAGCACGGGTGCCTCGGCCAAATGGCTGGGCCTGCCGAGTGAACAACGGCTGAATGGTTTCGGTGTGAGTGCATGCGCCGTATGTGACGGCTTCTTTTTCAAGGGAAAAGAAGTAGCCATTGTAGGAGCGGGAGACACTGCAGCAGAAGAGGCACTGTATTTGTCTAAATTATGTACCACGGTGCACATGATCGTGAGGAAATCTGAAATGAGGGCGAGCAAAGTGATGCAGGACCGGGTGTTTAATACCCCCAACATAAAAATTTACTGGAATAGTGAAACGGACGAAGTCCTGGGCGATAAAAAAGTTGAAGCGGTTCGCCTGCATAATAACGTGACCCAGGAAAAGACGGAAATCCCGGTGAGTGCATTTTTTGTAGCCATCGGGCATGAGCCGAACAGCGGCATCTTCAAAGGATTCCTGGATATGGATGAAACCGGTTATATCAAGACCATACCTGGCACAAGCAAGACCAATATCGAGGGTGTTTTTGCCAGTGGAGATGTGCAGGACAAAATTTATCGCCAGGCCGTAACTGCTGCAGGAAGTGGCTGTATGGCTGCACTGGATGCCGAAAGATACCTTGGGGAAAAAGGTTTACACTAGTTTGCGCGGTTAAGGCAGAAACAATTTATTGCCACATTCGTGCGTTGCTTATACATATAATTTTAAAAACCGATCTATTGTTCACAATCCATCTTCATAATTGTATTTTTTATTCCCGGCACGGTGTGTTTGAGGAAGAGGCTATTGTGGGCACCTCTTTCGAGGTGAACCTCTCCATTGGGTTCGGGAGTGAGGAAGTGATCCAATCCCTGAAACAAACGATCAATTATGTGGAAGTTTACGATATCGTAAAAAAACATTTTGAGCGCCCAAGGCAGTTACTGGAAATGCTGGCGCAGGAAATTACCCGCGACATCAAACTGGCGGACCCCAGGGTTACCCGTGTAAATATTGAGATCAGGAAATTAAATCCCCCCATTGCCAACTTTACCGGCAGCGTTGGTATAACATATGAAAAATCTTTCTTGTCATGAAAACTCTTTTGACTATATCCTTCCTCTTCTTCATGGTTTTGCGCATGACCGGACAGGATATTAATTCACTGGTGAAAGAAGCAGATCGCCTGGAGGATGTGCCCAGTGAACTTGCTGCATTCAATAAATTCAGGGAAGCGCTCCGAGTACAGCCCAACCACGTGTATAGCCTCGCTAAAGCGAGCCAGCTTGGAAGCCGCATTGGCAGCAGGGAAACAATTGCAAAAAACCGGGATCAGTGGTATGCAACCGCATTCAATTATGCCAATAAAGCCGTTGCTATTTCCCCTATGAATGATGAAGCGAATGTGGCATTGGCGATGGTGCTGGGCAAATCTTCGCTCACCAAAAGTGGCAAGGAAAAACTGAAGAGTGCAAAGGAAATAAAAAGAAGGGTGGACATTGCATTAAAAACGAACCCCAACAATTACCTGGCCTGGCACATACTAGGGCGCTGGCATTACGAGATCAGTAATATAAGTTCGGTGGAACGGACAGCGGCGAAGATTTTCTTTGGAGGCATCCCTTCGGGCTCGGTAAAAAATGCGATCATGTATTTCGAAAAAGCAAAGTCCCTTATGCCTCATTTTATTCTCAACTACATTGAGCTTGCCAAAGCATATCATAAAGATGGACAGGTGTCCAAAGCGATATCGTTAATGCAAACTATCCAGGCTTTCCCATTGAATACGGAAGATGATGCCAAACTAAAGGTTGAAGGAATGCGGATGACAAAAGATTGGGAGTAGGAGATAAACCCCCGCGGATTGCCTATATTTGAGATGACAGCCCGGTGTCTCAAAACCTATCTTTATGAAGAAACTGCTACTTGCTTTTTTTACCTTGTTCAATTTCGCGGACCTTCCGGCACAAAATCTTGTGACCAATCCCGGGGCAGAAAACCTTCCACGCGGTACGGGCTGGACCATAATCAGCCAGGGTACTTATCCCTGCAATCCCCCTTCCAACCAATACTTTTCTTAACTGGACCCTTATCCCGGATGGTACAGTCAATTACCCTTATGATCATACCACCGGGGCGGCAGGTGGCACTATATTTTATGCCGGCTGCAGTGATTTTTTCAGCGGCATAAAGGAGTTGCAACAAACTATTGATGTTACAGCAGATGCAGCAAACATCGATGCGGGCACACAACTCTACACGTTCAGCGGCTATCTGCAGACCCCTGTCGATAACCAAACCGACCAGGGAAGATTTATCGTGGAATACCTCAGCGCAACCAATGTTGTGCTTGGCACCAGTTACACCAGTCCTTGGCAGTCATGTTTTGATGGTTCAGGTACAGGCTGGAATTTTTATACAAACACCAGGTTAGCGCCGGTCACCACAAGGAAGATAAGGATCAGGCTACAGGCGGAGTTGATCTTTAACCGGTATGCTATTAACGTATATTTTGATGATATCTCTTTAACCAGACCCTCCGTTGTGCCGGTCCGGTTAGTTTCATTTACAGGAATTGAATCAGGGGCTTTTGTGAACCTGGAATGGAAAACAGCGGCCGAAACCGGCCTTGACCGTTATGAATTGGAAAGAAGCGTGGATGGTGTCAATTTCAGCCGGATCGCAACAATTACTGCAGGCCACAGCTTGTATGGTTACATTGATAACATCAACAGCATAAATGCGAACCTGTTTTATTACAGGTTGAAAATGGTAGACACAGACGGAAAGTTTGCTTACAGTGATATCTTGCGGGTTAAGTTTAAAACCACAACGATATCCATAATGCCAAATCCTGCACAGAACCGGATCCGCGTAAGCGGCACTTCTGCAAAGGGCATGATAGAGATCACAAACGCCGCGGGTAGTAAACTGCTTGCTATCACAAGCATAACTTCCATCACCGAAATAAACATCGCGGCCTACCCGGCCGGGGTCTACTTTGTTCGTTACTCCAATGGCAGTGGCAGCGTGGTAAAAAAACTCGTCGTTCAATAGACCGGGGGGTTACCCGTCCCTTCTTGCACAGTTCTCTAAACACGCATCAGCCCGCTGGCATTGAAGCTTTTGTTTTCCACTTTCCCCGGTAGAGATAGACTGAAGCCATCAGGAATATGGACGACCAGTAAATAAATTCATTGCTCCAGGCCATGGCAAGCGAAACATAATTGATTTTCATAAAATACCATGTATAAACCAGGTATAACGTGATCGCCACAACCTCTATTGCCAGGTTTACTTTTGTTTTACCGGTCCCGGTAACTCCATTCAGCCAAACATTGGCAATGCTCATAAACAGGATACCAAGGGATACAACTCTTATCACTGGGATACCTGCTGCAACAAAACTTTCCTTTTGCCCAAAAAGCTGAAAGAAGAGCACGGGAAATAAGTTAAGAAGGCCACACATAAACGCGCAGAGGCCAATGCTCCAATACATGATGCGTTTGATCAACCCGATAACCTCGTCTTCCCGTTGCTGTCCCATCAAATTACTAACCATGGCACTGGTAGTGCTTGCAAACGCCCAGACAAATACGCCGGCAAGACCAAAAACATTACGCATCACATTACTGATGGCTTTGGCTACGATGCCTTTGGATTCGATGAGTAAAAAAAATACCAGCCAGGTAGTGACGCTGATCACATACTGCAACACAAGGGGTACCGAAACCCTCAATATCTCCTTATTGAAATATTTATCAAAGTGAAATGTGTGGAGCAGCTGGTATTTTTGTCTGAGCCCCGTGCGGATCAGCACCAACAATACCACGAGCATACCGGTGATTTCAGCCATCACGGAAGCCACCGCCGCCCCATTGAACCCCATCTTGGGAAAACCCCAGTTACCAAAAATGAGCAGGTAGTCGAATAATATGTTCACCGCTGCTTCAAAAACAAAACCCACCATTAGCCATTTACTGTTCAGGGAGGCCACGAGGAATGCATTGCCCATCTGGAAGAGGAACAAAAAGGGAAGACCTAATATACGTATCTTAAGAAAGCTCATCTCCTGGGGATAGGAGACGGGATCGGCTACCTGGCGCATAATGAAAGGGGCCACGAACCAGGTAAATAATATACAAAGGGCTGCAAACTGTAGACAGATCCTGATGCCCTGCGTTAAAATAACTTTGAATGTATTACTGTTACCACTACCTGCACTCCTGGAAAAAACGGTTTGTACCGCATTGTTCAGGCCGTTGCCGGCGACTGCAAAGATCAGGTAAAATACGCCGGTGATCCCTGCATTGCCCAGGGCCTCTGCACTCAGCTGGCCTAAAAATATACTATTGGTGAGCATGTTGATCTGGGGGATCAATATCGCAAGAGTAATGGGCAGTGCTATTGTTAAAATCTGCCTGTTGCTGACCTCGACCTTTAAATTATTTAATGCTGGAGCAGTTTCCATAAAGCCGCAAATTTATCTTATTTTGCCTGCCTAAATTTTTTAATTGAAAACTGCGTTCAAAATACTCCCGGTGACCACAACTGCCCATCCGTTGCATTTCCTTGCGGAGATCGGGGACGAGGGCCTGTCCATTATTTATTATTCTATTGCCCCTTTCCGGGTGGAAGGATGGATAAATTTTCATTTCGACAAAAACCAACCTGCATCCGGTATGGCAGCGGCCCTCAGCAAATTGCTGGAAAATGAGGATTTACCGGTATATAACTCCTGCCATATTTTCTTCAATTTTAAACAAAGTATGTCGGTGCCCGTGGAGTTTTATAAGGAATCGGAGGCGGCGGCAATGTTGGATTGTTTGTATGGGGCACAACCCACAGATGCTGTTTTTTCGGAACCTGTAAATGTTTTGGACGCCATAAATGTGTACAGGGTGGATGACCAGCTTTACAATTTGCTAAATAATAAATTCCCGTCTGCTGTTTTTTATCATACTCACTCGCTCTTAATACCATACCTGTTACGTTTGAATAAAGAACTTTTCTGTACTATTTACCAGGATAACATCAGAGTAGTGTTAATCGAAAAGAATAAACTACAATTGGTGCAGTATTTTGATTATAACACGCCTTCCGATGTGGCGTATCACTTATTAAATGTATGCGCGCGGCATAATATTTCACCGTCCGAAGTAGATCTTACTCTAAGCGGATTTATCGAAAAGGATTCTAATCTTTATGAAGAATTATATCGTTATTTTTTGAATATAGAATTGGATGAGGTAGCGGCCGACATCGAGGTTTCAGGCGAGGTGAGCCAGACACCGCCACATTTTTTCAGTCACTTAATTGCCTTAGCAGAATGCGTATCATAAGCGGTATACATGGAGGCAGGAGAATAGACCCGCCTGCAAAAATGCCGCACACCCGGCCTACCACGGATATCGCCAGGGAAGGTTTATTTAACGTGATACAAAATAACCTACCGATTGAAGACCTGGTAACGCTTGACCTGTTTGGCGGTACGGGCTGCATCAGTTATGAACTTGCCAGCAGGGGATGTGCAGACCTGACCATTGTGGAGAAGGATCCCGTGATGTACGAGTTTATTAAAAAAACGGCGGGTATGTTAAAGCTGGAAAACTTTAAGGTGGTAAAGTCTGATGTATTCAGGTTTATCAACAGCTGCAGCAGCCAGTATGATTTTATTTTTGCCGGGCCGCCTTATGCGCTCACGAACATTGATGACCTGCCCAAACTTGTGTTTGAAAAAAAATTACTTACTCCCGGTGGCTGGTTTGTGCTGGAGCACACTCCCAGGAATGACTATAAAAAATCGGAGTTTTTTAAAACAGAACGAAACTACGGAACCACGATATTTTCTATCTTTAAACAGGAATGATCATTCCTGTTATTACTACCTATGACTAAAGATCAACTTAGAACGGTGTATAAAGAAAAACGTGCGGCCTTGTCGGTGGCACAGAAAACACGCCTGGAAGATCTTATCCTTATCCAGTTCCAGAAACTGGATATCGAGATCCCCTCGTTGATTATGACATATGCTGTATTGGAAAAAATGAATGAATTTGATCCACTGCCTATTACAGATTACTGCTATTTTAAAAATCCCCGCCAGGTATTGTTTTACCCGGTCATACATCCCGCTACAAACCTGTTGCAAAGTGTGGCGGTAAATGATGAAACAGCATTTGAATTGAATAAGTTCGGTATACCTGAGCCGGTGGATGGCTTGCCGATATTCCCGGAGGAACTGGACCTTATATTGATTCCTTTGCTGGCTTACGATAAAAAAGGGCACAGGGTTGGCTATGGCAAAGGTTATTACGACCGGTTCCTGAAAGAATGCAAAGATGATTGCATCAAGATCGGGTTCAGTTTTTTTGAACCGGAAGATAGCATCCAGGGAGTGGGCAGGCATGATGTAAAAATGGATTACTGCATCACACCCGAAAGGATCTACAGTTTTTAATTTTTAAAATAGTCTATATTGCTCAAGAGCTTCAGATACCTGCTATTCCCTATTTCTTTCTTATACGGCATTATCATTTGGACCAGGAACTGGCTGTTTGATAAGAACATTATTAAATCGGCAAAATTTAATTTTCCAATCATCTGCGTGGGAAACCTTGCGGTGGGAGGAACCGGCAAAACGCCGATGACTGAGTACCTTGTTTCCTTCCTGTCCGATGAATTTCAAACGGCAACACTGAGCCGGGGCTATAAAAGAAAAACGAAGGGTTTTGCGATAGCCAATGAAACCACGACGGCCATCCACATCGGAGATGAACCTATGCAATTTCATAAAAAATTTCCTAACCTTACGGTGGCCGTAGGCGAAGAAAGACTCGTGGCCATTCCGCAATTGCTCCACGCGAGGCCCGACACGGAAGTCATAATCCTTGATGATGCTTTCCAGCACCGGCAGGTAAGGGCCGGCCACAATATTGTCCTCACCGATTACCGGAATCTTTATACAAGGGACCTGTTGCTGCCGTCGGGGGATCTCAGGGATGTAAAATCCAGCATTAAACGTGCAGATACCATCATCGTCACCAAATGCAAAACTGATCTCTCCGAGGAGGAGAAAAACGAGATCAGCCGTGAGATTAGTCCCAGGCCAAACCAACGGCTGTATTTTACAGAGATCGTGTATAACACCCCCTACCAGTTGTTTACAGGGGAAACGAGGGAAATATTTCCTTCTACTGACATTCTCCTGCTTACCGGGATTGCTAACCCCAAACCCTTAAAGGAGTTTTTAACCAACCATGTTCACGCCTATGATATGATCCGTTACCCGGATCATCATATCTTTTCCAGCGACGATCTAAGAGATATTATCAGACAATTTGAACGTATAGAATCTCCCGATAAAATTATCCTGACCACGGAAAAAGACGGGGTACGACTGGAGAAGTTTTCAACAGAACTCAGCCGGTTTCCCATCTATGTGTTGCCAATAAAACATCGTTTTCTTTTTAATGGAGAACTGAGTTTCCAACAGGAGATCAAAACCTTTGTCCGTTCTTATGAGCGTGCGCCACATTAATCACCAGACTGTTTTGAAATCCGTACCTGCACACATATCCCCGGCGGTTGCCTACCATTTATCCATATTCTATGAAATATTTCGTAGTTATTCTGGATATTGCGTTCAAATAAAATATATCCCCCCGGAATACGTTAATAAAACCAATGATGAAATATTTACTGCTGCTGCTGATCAGTTTAGGTTGCTTTTCTGCCCAAAGTTTTGCCCAGAAACAAATCAAAGTTAGAGGGGTTGTAAAAAGTGATGAAGGCAAATCCCTGTCCGGGGCTTCGGTACAACTGTATTACCCCGGCACAAAAGATACGTTAAGAACTGTGACCAATGAAAAAGGCGTTTTCACTTTTTCCACAGTCAATCCCGGGAAAGTGAACGTGCTTACGTCCTATGTAGGGTATAAGAATTTTATCAGTAGTTATGATTATACAGACCAGTCAGGCGACCAGGCCATCTGGGATATCGTGATGACACCAGGCGACAATACCCTGGAAGCAATAACCCTGGAATCTGCCAAGATCCAGATAAAAGAAGATACTGTTTCTTATAAAATAGACAGCACCATGTACCGGGCTAACGACAACGTGGAAACGCTGTTGAAAAAACTACCGGGTGTGGAAGTAGACAAAGAAGGCACCGTGACGGCGCAAGGGAAGCAGGTGACCAAGGTAAAAGTGAATGGTAAAGAATTTTTTGGCGGCGATGTGTTAACAGCTACCCGGGAATTAAATGCCGACATGGTAGATCGTATCCAAATGATAGATGACTATGGTGACCAGGCCGCATTTAACGGTATCAAAGACGGGGAAGCTTCCAAAACTTTGAATATCGACCTGAAGAAAGACAAGAACAAAGGCTATTTCGGAAACGTAACGGCAGGGGCAGGCACAGAAGAACGCTATAATACGGCCCTTTCCGTGAACAGGTTCGATGGTTCCCGCCAGATCTCTGTATTAGCGAATGCCAATA
>JAKFCK010000428.1:0-17448 GCA_036676685.1 Chitinophagaceae bacterium
CTGTCCCGATGCAATCGGGAGCAAAAAGAACATAAAAAAAGTACGAAATTCTACTTGTAAAAATTCTCCATCGGCCAATGGCCGCAATAAAACTTCGGGTAGTTACCCGGGACCGGATACAGCATAATATTGAATGTTGAATGTTGAATTTAAATTGCCGATGCGTTCATCAATCATACCCACCGGGAACCTTACCGGCCCGATTTTGTTTCCTCGAAAGGTTTTATACCAGGTTTCGGGATGATAACAATGTCGTCGGGCAAAGTGATATCAAAAAGGCTTTGCCAGGCGCCGGACACTTTCTGAGGAGCAAATTCAAAGTCACGGCTGAAATGCCGCCAGTTACGTAAGAGGAATGATTGTATGCCCGGATGATAAGACACACCGGCGGCTTCCTCATCTGTTTTTTTCATGGGCCTTATCTTCCATAGTTCCACCAGGCATATTGCCTTACCCGCGTTGGGGCCGACGGAATTTGTTTTGCCACAACAAATAACAAGGTCGCCACGGTAGTGGAAAGACCTGTGGCGGGTCTCAATGGTTTTTTCGCCCGTCTTTATCCACTCCGCGTAGGGGGCGCCTTCGTAGTCGTTTAGTATTAGTGCCTTAAATGTCTGCTGCATACGTAACTGTTTAACGAGCTTTACTGGCAAAAGGCGTTCCGCATTCACCGGGTATGTTTCTTTAATTGTTCGTGTACACACATGCCCGCAGTAAGCGGGGCGGCAACGCTAAGTAATCAAGTTTTTTTGCAGATGCACCCATCGCCTGGTGATCCTTTCTCCGGGGTAGATGGCTAACGTGGTTTTCGGTTCCCGGGTTAGCTACCGGTTTTATTACCCTTTTTGTGAAGATTCAATTAAATTAGACCAGCCATTGATCCGGGTGAGGATTAACAAACCGTGATAAAAATAGCTGGTTAAATATTATGCAGATCACGTTAATCGGTGAGAAGAAAATAACTATTACGGAAGATCAATCGATCTTAAGTGCTTCGCTGGAAGCCGGGATCCCGCATTTTCATGCCTGCGGAGGCAAAGCCAAATGTTCTACCTGCAGGATATTGATCCTGGACGGTATGCAGAACCTCTCCCCCATTAATAAGAAAGAAGCTTTTCTCAGGAAAAAATTACCTTTCCCTAAAACCGTGCGGCTTGCCTGCCAGAGTTTTGTTACAAAAGGCGAGGTGACCATTGAAAGGATCATCAAGGATGAACTGGATTTTACCTTATTCCTGCAGAACAATACATTTGAGGAAAAAACCCAGCAGCTTGGAGTGGAAAAGGAACTGGTGTTGTTTTTCCTGGATATAAAAAACTTTACGCCTTTTGTAGAGTCCTTTTTACCGTTTGATGTTATTCACGTGGTGAGGCGGCTTTTTTTTATTTTCAATAATGTTATTCAGCAATCAAAAGGAAAAATTGTAGAGACAGCCGGCGATGGGCTGTATGCTGTATTTGGCCTGGAGACCAACACCCGGGAGGCGGCAGACCTCGCCATTAAAGCAAGCAGGCTCATAGTGCAGGAATTAAATACACTCAACGAAGAATATTTAAAAAAATATTTCTTTACTTTTTTCGAGGTCGGTATAGGCATTCACCTGGGCAAAGTGATCATCGGGAAAGTGAGGATAGCCGATAAATACACGGAAAGTATCATGGGCATCCCGGTGAATATCGCTGCCCGGCTGCAGGCCAAAACAAGGGAACTAAACAATAACATCATCATTTCACAGGAACTTGCCAACCGTTCCCATTCCCGTTTTACTACCCCGTTGACCTACGTAAAATTAAAAGGTATCGATAATGACATCCCGGTATACCTCGTCGGCAAACCTTTTGCCGTTGCCCACGGGTAATGGAACAATGGGTGGAAAATAAGAAGAGGCCGTCAAAGCGGCATAGATACGCCGCCCAACTGCAGATCAACCTTCCGACAAACGTTGCAATAAAACGGTTTGGTTGCCTGCTCTTACCAGGTTTTGTTCCGGGTATTTGGCGCCATAATAAATATCATCCTCCAGGTAATCTGTGAGGAAACGGATGGCCTGCATGTAAATGAGAAATTTGCCGGCGTATAAAAAATATTTTTTCTCGGTTTCGGTTAGTTCATCTTTCATTTCGGAATAATACCCTTCAACAATCGCATCATAAAATTCCTTTCTTACCCGTACTTTGTCAAAGTCCTGCTCTTCCTCGCTCACCGGGCAGATACAGGTGCGCATCATATCCCCTACATCGCTGATGAAATAACCCGGCATCACCGTGTCAAGATCAATCACACAAAGGCCCCGGTTCTGGTTATCAAAGAGTACATTGCTTATCTTGGTATCGTGGTGCGTAACCCGTAATTTAAATTCGGGGTTTTGCAGGATGTTTTCATAGATGCTGACTATACCAGAAAAAGATTTCAGTTTTTCGATCAGTGCCGCTGATTGCTCTATTCTCGATTTATTGCCATGATCCAGGGCGTGCAAAAATTGGCTGTACCGCAGGGACAGGTCATGAAAACCCGGGATGGTTATTTTTATTTTACTGATATCAATGCCGCTCAGCAATTTAGAAAACCTGCCAAACTGGGCCGCTGCTTCAAACGCCTGTTCCGGGGTTTCCACCACATCCACCGAATGCGAACCGGACACAAATGGAAAAACCCGGAAGTAACCTTCCTTTTTGTCATAGAACATCTTCAATCCATGACTGGAGGCTATCGGGGCAATGAACCGGTATTCGGGAAAATTTGCTTTAAGGTATTCTGCGATCACATTGATGTTATGGGCAATATCCGCAGGCTCCTTGAAGACTTCATTGTTGATACGTTGTACAATATAGGCTTTGTCACAAACCTCCAATTTCCAGGTATGATTGATCAGTCCGGTACCAAATGTTTTCACCTGGAGCGGGTTGCTGTTAAATCCATATTCTGTTAGAACAGACTGTATCATAAATTCTGGTTGCGTACGGGTTAATATTTGTCGTTTAATGCAAACACAGGCTCCCTGTACATCCATTGCCCGCCGGTGAAATCAGGAAATTGTACGGTCTCGTTACCGAGTTCTATAGACTGTTCGCTCAGTGGTGTGATGGCGCTCCATGCGGCCGCATCATACACATCCATTTGCGTGGCTGTTTTATTTTTAATGGATTCTACAAAAGAATGTATCACGAAAAAATCCATTCCGCCATGGCCTGCACCTTCGGTTTCTTTACTCCACCTGGCCCATAACGGGTGGTCATACTTCTCCAGCCATATTTTGGCATCGTCCCACTGGTGCGGCTTAGACTTCCCTTCAATGTGAATGCCTTTAGCCACATCCATCCAGATACCTTCCGTGCCCTGCACCCTGAAGCCCAATGAGTAAGGCCGTGGTAAGTTGGTATCATGCTGCAGTAAAATAGTCTCCCCGTTGGCACAACCGATCTGGGTGGTGACGACATCGCCTAATTTAAAAATCACTTTTGCATTCGGGTGATCGGCGCCGCCTTTTTTCACCACGTAATTATGCAGGCCCCTCGCCTTGGACGAAAAGGAGTTTAGCGTAAGGAAACGGTTGCCCCGGTTGATATTAATGTAGTGTGCAATTGGCCCTATGCCATGTGTAGGATAAAGATCGCCGTTCCGATGCACGGAATGTTCTGTACGCCACTGCGATTCCGAATAACCTTTTTCGCCAAACTCTACTCCCGGGCCATAAGGAGTTAAACCATCATTAAATTTCACCCCGCGAAGATCATGCTGGTAGCCGCCCTGCAAATGAATGATCTCCCCGAACAATCCCTGCCGCACCATATTGAGGGCGGCCATTACATCCCGGCGGTAACAAACATTCTCCAGCATCATCACATGCGCATTATTGCTTTCCGCAGCTTTCACCACATCCCAATGATCCTGCAAAGTGAGGCCGAGTATCACTTCTGTGCCCACATATTTTATGCCCGCCTGCAGCGAGCCAATGATCATCTCCTTATGTGTTTCCCAGGGCGTGGCGATGATGATGCCATCGATACCTTCCTTTACTTCCAGCATTTTTTTCCAGGCATCTTTATCCCCGGAAAAAAACAGCGGCATTTTTTTTCCGCTTTTGCTGATATATTGTTTAGCCCTGGCATTTACTTTTTCATCGATATCACAAATCCCCACCACGTCCACATCATTTCTTTTGAGCAAAAGATCCAGGTGCCAGATCCCCCGTTCTCCCACCCCTATGATGGCAATTTTGACTTTGGTATTTTTGGTTTGCGAAAATAAACTGCCGGATGGCAATATCATCATACCAGCCGCCGCGAGGACGGTATTGCTTAAAAAGTCTTTCCTATGCATTCTTTCTGAGTTTGATTGTTGCCTGTAATAAATGGGAAAACAAGATTTGTTGAACACGAAAACTGTGGCAATAATCTTCTATGAAAATATCACTTAAATGCTTACCATCCTGATGCAATCGGTTGTTCAAAATAGTTCGAAAAAGTTCCCATCATTTGCATGCGCCGGGTGTCTTCTTTTTTTCCCATAAATATTTCCCATCGATTTTTTTTGGTTTTATTTTGACCAGCCGGGCTCATCATCAACCAGGGGTACAAACATCTTTCGAATGGTGACTTCCACCAGCAAAAAGCAGCATCCGGTCACTGTAATTGTACCCGGCCACAAACGCCTGCACATACATTTTTACGTTTTTTTGAAGGGCATTTTTATAATGACCGTTTCTCCTCTTCCTTTTTCATTTGCAATGCTTTGAATGGTCCACAAATCTTTACGGTTATCCCCATCAATAATACTTCCGCTGTAATCTCCCCAGGCCACGCCGTCTGCCGCTCCCCTGCCCTCTCCAGCGCTTACGATAGCCCGCAAAGTACCTTTGGCATCTTTTGCTTTTCTATACGTGAACCTTGGGCTGATAAATGAGTTGCCGTTTACTTCCTGGAAACCGATGAGCACATCCTTTTTCTTATTTACCGCGATCGTAGTTTGAATATAATTGCTGGTGTCGCTTTTTATGAGTCCTGTTTGCCATATCTTACCGGAAGTTGCATGAACCTGGTGCCATTGTACAGCGGAGCGGCCCCCGCAATTGATGGCCTGTGAGAACCAGATATCACCCCCCTGCAATACCAGGTTTTTCGGATTTCTATCCCCACTGGAAACTTTTTGCGTGGTTCCTTTTTGAGGAGATTGAGGAGGAGAACCGGCGTATTTTAATTGATGCGGCTTTTTGGAAACGATAACGCTGTAAGGTTTTCCGTCTCCATCTTCTGATACCTTTCGAATCACAAAGTTTCCGCTTTCGATACTAAAAAAATACAGGTCGTCAATTGCATCCTGCGTAAATACCGGGTGGCCCAGGCTACCCTTGAAATGATAGACCGTTGCCGGCCTGCCCGCCTTTGCATCAGCCATTTTAAGGATAAAAGTATTTTCTTCTCCACCCGGGTAAGAATAACCGATCCACTTTCTACTATATCCTATACCACCGCCATCTACTTCATCTTTCCTGGAAACAGCATAGGTATTCCACGCTCCTGTTGGATTGCTTGTTTCTGACACAGAAATATTTACGGGTTTGGTTTTTGCCTTGTCGTAATACCACCAAAGGTCAAAGACAAATACTTTGTTGTGTACATCAAAGAACATTTTCGGATCAATGCCATCGTTGAAACATTTTTGGGAAACACCTTCTACGAAATTTCCTTTCTTATCATAAATAACCAACCCGCTGTTGGTACCATGCAATATAAAACCACCGCCTACTGCTATCTGAGGATCTACCTGCCTGTTACCATCCAATGAGCCATCAAATACCTGGTAGCCATTGATCATTCTTGTATTGCCGCCCTGCTTTCGTTCGGGGCATGCGCCTGCATTATTGAAATCTGCTTTTCGCATGGGGTTCACCAACTCCGTATTGGAAGGGTATACTTTTTCACCTATTTCCTGGGCTGACAGCTGCCCGGCAAATAGCAACGCAAAGAGGGGCAGTGCTATATTTTTCATTTGTATGTTTATTATAACCTATTTATTCATTTCCATTTGACAAATATTGATCCTGGTGCCTTAGGTGCCAGCCTCAAAGAATAATGTTGTTTTATCCTGGGGCATTCCCGGTTTAATCTACTTTCAGCTGCTTTTCGGATGATGCTTTTTTTACATTGCGCACACCGGTCGTTCCGCCACCATCTAAAGTAAGCGTTACCGGTTTATTCGTTTTCCATGCACCTCGGGTAAAATCCGGAACATCTACCGAACGCGATTTTTTTGCAACGCTTTTTTCACTGAGTGGCACAACTACGCTCCATAATGCAGCATCGTACACATCCTGGTCCAGCGGCAGCCCGTTCCTCAAACAATCTATCAGCCTCCAATCCATCATAAAGTCCATGCCACCATGGCCCCCGATTTGTTTGGCCATCTCGCCGATACGTTTTACAATTTGTGGGGTGTACTTTTCTTCATACAGTTTCATTTCGTCCTGCCTGATCCAGGAATGCCCGAAGGCAATACGTTGTGGGTTGGGCCATTTGCGGGCCATACCTTTTGTGCCGCTCACCAGGTGAATACGGGAATAAGGCCGCGGGCTGGTAACGTCATGTTGTATCATGATGGTTTTGCCCAATTCGGTACGAATGAGCGTGGTGTTCATGTTGCCACGATAAGTCTTCCCTACAAATTGCTTATAAAACGGATCTTTTGCAGCCAGTTCCTCAGCCGTCTTCGCCATCTGGAAATCATTGGTGCTCATGCTGGTGAGGTGGTCAAACTGGTCACCGCGGTTGATATCCATACATTGCGCAATGGGGCCTAATCCGTGAGTGGGATACAGGCTGCCGTTGTGGGCAATGTTTTCTTTCAATCGCCACATATCGGCATATCCGTTCTTATCAAAGTTCAGTTGCAGGAGGTCGTGAATGTATGCGCCTTCGGCATGAACAATATTGCCAAAAACACCATCCCGTGCCATATTGAGGGTCATCAGCTCAAAAAAATCATAACAACAATTCTCAAGCATCATGCAGTGCCTGCGGGTTTTTTCAGACGTTTCCACCAGTTTCCAGCATTCATCAACTGTTAAGGCTGCCGGCACTTCCACGCCCACATGTTTACCAGCCTTCATCGCATACACTGCCATAGGTGTGTGCAGCGACCAGGGCGTGCAAATGTACACCAGGTCCAGGTCAGCACTATCGCACATGTCCTTCCAACCATTTTCACCGCTGTATTCCCTTGCGGCAGGCAAACCGGCTTTTTTAAGTGTCTCGTTTGCTTTTGTGGCTCTTTCCGGAAATTTATCGCACAACGCTTTTATTTCCACCCCTTCAATATGGCTCATGCGCTGCACCGCACCGGGGCCCCGCATACCTAAACCAATAAACCCGATCCGCACTTTTTCAAGTTTCGGGGCGGCGAAACCGCACATATTGTTATTTGCTGGTGCAACACGCTGAAGCTCCGGGATGTTCACCGATTCGGCTATTTCATCACTTGCCAATACGCTTATTGTAGGAATACCGGTAGCCAGGGCGCCGCCGCCCAAAGCAATATTTCTTAAAAAACTTCTCCGATTCGTTGACATATGAGATAAGTATTCGTTATTGAAATGTTATGCTAAATATACAAAGAGCTGACAGGCGAAATATGCACAACCGTTTGTTCAAAAATTGAACCCGAAATAAAACTTGTGCCTGGCTATTTTTATTCAATTTGTAAGCAAAGCAGCAAACAAACTAAAAGCAAAGCAGGAATATTAAATACAACTGTGGCCCATACCGCAGCGGCCAACATGCTAAGGTTGGGATCCCGGCAATACCTCCAGGTTACTTAACGGAATATTTATAGGCATCCCGACACTATATTGTTTTCTGAGTGTTGCAGGCTCATTAAAAAATCCACAATTCTCCATAAAAAATTTCCCGTTTTGCACGCCCCCTCCATAATCCATCCTGAATTTTTTACCCGCGGTAGCATCGGCAGTTAAATACATTTTATTGATCGGCTTCCATTCCCCGGCCTTGGTTCTCACCCATTGATCATGATAAAAAACTTTTCGGTTTATATAACCTGTATTGGGACTGAAGTTTTCCAGGAAAGAATGCAATCTTTTCAGGTAAGTGCTGGTAGCAGGCCTGCTAAAGCTGGCTATGAGCAACCACTGTTTACTTTCATTATCGAAAAAATAGGCAGTATAAACAGTGCTGTTATTTTCTGCCGGTTTTGCTTTGAGTAAAAACCTGCAGGCCTCTCCTGCTTTCCAGTTGTACTTTAAATAACTCTGCCCTCCTGAACCTTCATTGCCAAATTCCCCTGTGTACACTCCCTCTCCCTTTTTTTGCAGGATGATCTTTTTGTCATCCGGGATCTCTTTAGGATTATCGGTACTAAAAGGACTCCACACAGAAAACAATATTCTTCTTTCTGTTGGGGAATTCACCTGCATCCCAAAATAACCTTCCCCAAAACCGTTGGCCATAAAATAGGACCCTGGCACATCGCTGCCTGCGGGCACGGTCACCTCGTTGTAAAACCATTCAATATCATCCCCTGCTGCTGAAAGATCATAATTGATGTGCACTGAAGGGCCGCGCCGTCCCCAGTAAAAATAATTGCCTTCATTATTTTTTACGTAAACCGTTTGATCACCTACAGCAGAACCCTGCAATACCAGTTCGCTGAGGTTGGCAAACAATTCTCCTGTTTTACTGATGCCCTGTACGTCAATTTTTACATAGCCGGGTTTTGTTATCTTCCATTCCCCCACCTCATACCTTTTAACGTCGCCGCCCCTGGCGATGAAACTTTTGCTTTGTTTCCCCACACTGAACTGTATTTTACTTTCCCCGGCCGGCACAGCCAATGGTGCAATAATCTTTAAGCTGCCGGTTGTATCCAACTTTACATATACACTCCAAACGGTTGTCTTATTTTGCCAGTTCTTCCATCCGCGATTCGTCACTTCTTCTTTTCCTCCCGGCGCCTGAGCTGTAACAAATGAATTACCGCCTAATGGAACGTTTATTTCTTTACCTGGCAATTGTGCACTACAACGATTAAATAATAATAGCAAGGGCAGTAACAGGAAACATTTCTTCATTTCTATTTCTTTTTTTTTACACGGGGGTCGTTTAAGATAACCCGGTAACCTTTCGTGTTGTAAAAAAAACCATTGACCAATTTTTAATTTACAACTTCACGAATTCAATCTCGTATTGGGATAACCAGGATGATCCTTCCAGGCTCCATGAAGTGGCAGTGGGGATGCGCAACCAATAAAAAACGGTTGGCACCAGGTCAACAGACTTCACAAGAAGGCTGGCGACATTGGGGTTGGAATTCGGTAGCGTCGTGCAGGGCAGATCCGGTATAGCCGACCATTTAAAATCACCCTGTAAAATAAAGTCTTTATTGCCGGCCACCTTGTTTTTCAACCGCCCCCCAAAGGCATCGTTTGCCGGCCAGTAACCAGCCAGGTTCACGTATTTAGGATGTTGGGTAATATCCCTAAGGCAAAGGTTATCCCTTATTTCAGCATCCGTCAGCGCCGTTTTGAATATGGTTGCATCGGCAGAATAAAAGCCGGGAATGCTGTAGTTTCCGTCAGTTGTTGCATTGCTGCCTATAGTAAGGGGAGCAGGACTCGTAATATTCCAGCCGGTGATATTGGCCTGGCCAACCCTGGTACCATCCCTGTATATTCTTAAATATTTATTAGTTGTGCCAATACTATCAGCAAAAAACACGATTGAGATCGTGTGCCATTGATTGTCGAAAATGGCTCCCCCGGGTAACTGTACGGCAGCGCCTGCGTTATTTTTTACATCGAGGTACCACTCAGATCCACTTCCGCCGCCAAAACAGGTCCACCCGGAAGTGGTTCTGAATTCGGTGCGTTTTGCAAAAAAGTGTGGGTAAAATCCAATAGCGCCTCCTTTGATTTTCAACTGCACGGTTTGAGGGCTGGTACCCGGATCATAAAAACCCCCGTCGTTCAACACCTGCGCCTTTACACCGGTTGTTTTAAGCCCCTTTATTTCTACTCCTGCAAATGAACCGGCTTTGGTTAATTCAAGTGGTTTGAGGCGTTCGTTGTAATAAAAGGAAAACACATTAGCTTCCTTTTCGGAAGGCCCACCATAAGTGGTACCTACTCCGCCATGTGTACCTGTGATGATCACCAGCCACTCTTCGTTTTTATTATACTCCGGCCTGCTCTTTAATGCTGTCATTATTTCGCCGATATAACCATCTACTGTAAGTACAGCAGTTCGGTAACCCGCTGCGGCGGCATCGAAACCATGGGTTTTACCTGCAATCGCCACACTGTTAAAATTAACCAGTACCAATTCTGCATTGGCTCTTTTCACCCTCGCTACGGCAGAGTCTTTGCCGGCAGCATCGCTGGCCGCGATCACTTTATCTTCTACTTCGGGCACCAGCCTGTTCACTAGGTCGGGCCATTGCGAAATAAAAGTTGTTTTAATGTCGGGTCTTGACGAACTAAGGATATAACTAAAAAAAGAAGGGTATAAAACACTGGAGCCATGTGGAGGGCTACCTACCGGCGGCGAATAAATGAAAGAGCTATCCTGTATAAGGTGCCTGCCGAAAGAGATGCCTGTCATGAGTGTTTTCCAGGAGGCGGCATCCGTAGTAGATTCATCAGACACAGCATCCCAACTGTATTTGCTATGCGCCTGCAAACCCACCAGCACCGGTGGCTGGATAGTTTTGTATGCTGCACCTACCGCGCCGTCTACACCAATGATAAGCACTTTGCGCAGCACGGGTTTCACCGTGGCGATCGTATCTTCAAAATAAGGTGGCGGATCCACGTATTTTTTGCAGGACGGGATAATGCATATCAAAAGTATGGGAAGCAATACTGCGGATACAACACTTAATTTTTTCAGGTTCATTTTATTTTGTTTCAGTTTCAAAAAAAATCTTTTTTTTTAGCGGGTCACATTCACTTCGGCCAGCGCGGCAAACTGGCTGCCATCATATACATCAGCATTAGTGGCTACCGTTAAGCGGAAATACCGGCAGGTAATAGCAGCGGGTAATGTTTTGGTTTGTGCCGGTGCAGTTTGCGTGAGTAAAAACGGGCTACCGCTCACCGCCGTCCAGGTAGTGCCATTGGTGCTGGTTTCCACCCGCATGTTTTTAATGTTGCGGGTAAGTGACTGGCGTTGTGTGAAAACAAAACCCGTAATTGAAAGTTGCGCCCCCATATCGATCGTGAGCACATGCGGGGGGCTTGCAGCCGGCCCGGACCAGTTGGAATGCCAGAATGTACTGGCGTTGCCATCAAGGATCGCAGCCGCAAGGCCATTTGGCGGCCCCTCTCCTGTCGGTTCCTGGGAACTGAAGGTCAGGGTCCAGTTACTGGTGGCATACGGGTCCGGGTTAAAAGTAGTGTTGCCGCCGGTACGCGTAAGTGGATTGTATTTCCATATCTCCTGGTTCATCACAGGGTACAAGGCACTCATCCTGGCCTTGGAAATATTACTGATATTAATGCCCCATGCTTTAAAGAAATATACCCAGTCTTTGCGGGTAAAATCGCAAACGGTTTCATAGAAAAAATCTCTTTTGTCCTGGTCATTGAGCGAGATACGGTTGGCCCTTCTCGCTTTTTTATAAAGCGCACCCATCAGGTCCCAGCCGTTATAAGTTGAGCCTGCAGGTACTTTGTCAAATAGCTGGATAAAGGGTGTGAGGCGTGCAAAAGGATCGTTGATGCGGGCATCGGTGGAACCATCGAAATTTTTAACTGCCGGATCCAATGCAAAACTTAATGCAGCGGGAATGGCCGTTGCCAGTGCAGGGTGCCTCGGTGGCCATGCCGTAGGCGTGGTAGCGCTCAACCTGTTGGCCACTTTAAACGCAAACAGGTTACAGGTTACTTCCCCAAGCGTACTCCAGCTCCAGTAAGTATTTTGCTGGTTGTTGTGCCCGAGTTCATGCAGAAAACCCCAGTTTCCGCCACCATCCAGCACGGTCACATTGCCGATACCACTAAACCAGCTATAGTCATTTTGCACCACGATAGGATAACCACTGTGGCCATAACCGACTACCGGTTTAATATCCATCACCACTCTCCATGGCAGTAGCGGGGACTTGTCTAAAGGATTGGAAGGATTTTCTTCCAGGCCTTCCCATTGGTAATAATCCTTTTGAATGATATCATTCCAGGCTTGCATAGCCACGACTATATCGCTTATGGGCCGGGTGATACAATATTCCCTGGGCACGGTAAAAATCATGTTGTCACTACGCAGTTCCAGCCATGGAACACAGGAGGCCCGTATGGCTGCCTGCCAGTCAGCATTGCTGGTGACGCCCAGGATAAAGTCGGGCGATTTAACCACGTTGCTGAAAACCAGGTTAACCGGGGCTACAACAGGCACACTCGCATCAATATAAATATGCCCTCCATAAAGATTACGGATATAGTTGCGGCCCGGGGCTAATTGCATACGGGAGTAGATGAGGGGGTCCCTTGGCGCATTTTGTATGGAAGATAAATTATCCGTCCAGGCACCTACCTGCACGGCCAGGGAATACATCCCGGCGGGCACATCAATGATGAGCAGTTCGCCGGGCGCTGCATATAGACCCGTACTGAATAAGGGCTGCGGCGGAACAGATATACGCAGGTTGTTGCCAACAAAATTATAATTGAGGTCCATGGCTACCGTAAGGTTATTAAGCCTGGGCTCTGTGCTGCAAACCAGCCCGGGGAATACCCTGGCCTGTGCATATTTGCTGATATCTGTGTTCTTCACACTGGTATCTACTGTAATGCTGGCACCGGTAGCTCCATCACCGGGGGTTCCATCCTGGTAATCGAAGCTGTACTTTTTGCTACAGCCAACAACCAGCAAACCCGCAAAAACAACAAAGCTTATTTTCCTGGCAAGTGAAACAATTGTCATGTTCATTCAATTTATTTTTTATCTGATCTTCTAAAAATTTCAAAAAGGATATTTTTCCTATCCCCCCAGGTCGCTGTAAGTGGGCACCCAGTTTTTACCATCCAGTCCCCATGAAGCGGGCACCAAAATACCATACCATTGAAAGATCTGCTGCGCAATGTCTACCGACAGCGGCACTGTTTTATAAACGTCGTCAGAAATTAACGGGCACACTCTCGAGGTCAGATCACTAAAACTGCCGGGGTTATAACTCTCAATGGTGATTGGATGATTGTTCCCGCTCAGATCGTCCATGGTTTTATCGGCATTCACTTTGTCGCAGGGCCAGAAGCCTAAAAGGTTGTTGCGGTAGATATCCGTAGCCTCCACATCTTTTTTGCAGGAGTTATTGGCAATATAAGTATTGGTGAGATCTGTGTTATAGATGCGGATATCCGTTACCAGGTAGTTGCCGAGCCCTGTATTATTGTCAGGAGGAAGGTTACCTACAGTCAGCGGTTGAGGACTGTTGAGATTGCCATAGGTGGCGATGTCTTTATTACCGGTGAAAGGATACATAACACCATCGGTGAAAGTGTATACATTCCGTGCGGCTCCTTCCTGCCGGATCACTACGGTAAGGGTATGCCATTGTCCGTCTGATATGGCGTGGCCCCGCACCTGCCTGTTGCCAAACCCTGTTTGACCGAAGTTAACCTGCCAGTAATCTCCTTCCCTGAAAAATACCCAACCTACAACGCCACCGGCGAACCTGGCCCTCTTGGATAAAAATGCAGGGTAGTTAAAATTCCCCGGGGGAAATTTCACTTTGCACTGGATGGTATAACTACCGGTACTCCCGATATCATAAGTGGTGCCGCCATCGAGCGCTTTGGCCCTCCTGTTGTTGGCCTGCGTGCCATTATAAAAGGGTGATGTGCCGATATAGGGTATTAGTGAACCAGGTTTTGTAGGATTGATACTTTTAAAACGGGGATTATAAAAAAAGGAAAAAGTATTGTTGCGGGTATCATCAAAGGCCGTCCATTGTGCAGGAGGTGCGGGCACATAAGCTGTATTACTTCCCTTGTTGGAAGTAATGATCACCATCCAGTTCTCATTTCTAAAATTACTGCGTGCACGCATAGCCGTTAAAATTTCGCCGATATACCTGTCCACCTGCAGCATCGCGTCCCTGTATGCCGGGGAAGCCGCTGTGTATGTGCCGGCCGCACCTGCCACATCCACACTATGAAACTGTGCCAATACAAAACCGGGATCCTGGCTTGCCAGTTCTGTCTTTGTGGCTTCCTTTACTGCAGCATCATCGCCTGCATAAGCATTTTTAATGGTAGCATCTGCTGCCAGGCTGGTTTCCACCCCGGGAGAGGAGAAAAAAGCCGCTGTACGCATTTGGGGGCGCTCTTGTTTTAACCTTGTGATCAACGAGGGGTAAGTAGCAAAGTTATTCCCGCTAAAGTCCGGCCCGGTCACATTGTGTTTATCACTGTTGGTGCCGGTAAGCAGCGTAGCCCACCCTGATGAATTGGTAATGGGGGCATTTTTAAAACTGGCTAACCCATCCCAGCTAAAGATCGAAAAATCCACGAGGCTGTTCAGCGTGGGTGGCGCCATTAATTTTACTTCCGAACCCACAGCACCATCAACAATGATCAGCAATGTTTTCCTGGCCACCAGGTTTGTGGGTTCTTCGGCACCATTCCCCGGCAGCTGGTTAGGAAAAGTTTTGTTACAGGAATATATTAATACCAGTACGGCTACAAAAAGAAAGGACGTACCTGTGATCAAACTCCTGCTTTTTTTATATTTATTATTCATGTTGCTGAATATTATTTTATGAATTTTTGCTCTTGAAATCAAATCATCAAATCATCAAATCAACTAATTATCAAATCAATTAATTCTCAATCCTGAATTTCACAATATTCCCCACCTGCCTGTTATCAAAACGATCGAAACTGCCCACTAAAATCACGGCTGCTGAACCATTCGTACTGGTCGTTTCCACCAGGTTATTTACCTGCCCGCGGAATAGCCCCATGTTATTGTAGCCCGGTGCAAGTGTACCATCGGGGTTTAGAATGGCCATACCTGCCCTTACGATATTATCGTATTTGCTAAAGCTGCCCGTAACGATTATTTTTCCATTATTTAACTGGCCCGCAAAATTGGGAAAACCACCTTCCAGGTTTTTAAAAGAGAAGGAAGAAACCGTCGCGCCATTATTATCGATCATCACAACCCCGTTGGCTGCTGTGCCATTATAATTTTTAAAATTGCCCGTAAGTAATATTTTGTTGGTAACCGCATTGTAGGTAATACGGTTGATACTTCCGTCAGCGCCTGCATTACCGGTATTAAAGCCGGGATCTACCAGGCCGGTGTTACCATCGATACGAACAATGTAGTTGGCGGGGGTTCCATGAAAACTTGTGAAATTGCCGACCACCACGATTTTTCCATCGGCCTGGTGCAGGGCATCATAAATAAAACCATTGCCGCCCGCATAACTTTCGTTGCTGGCAAAATTGTAATTGAATGTGGAATCAAAAGCCCCGCTATCATTCATCCGGATGATCTGCCTTGCTTTTACGAGATCAAGATAAGGGCCGGTCCTGGTGGAGCGTTCGTAAAATGTACTGATATGAAAGCTGAAGTTGCCGACAGCGGTGCTATTGCCCGTGCTGCTGTTATAAAACAACTTCGTGACATGCCCTGCGGTACCTCCGTTAAAAGAGGGCACCACCGCCTGTCCATCATTGGGGTTATTTACCGGGTCCGGGTTGATCACGTCCACCACCATGGTCTCTAAACTGCCGTCTGGGTTCAGGCGTACGATATTATTAATGTTGGTAACCGTATCAAACTTAGAAAAGGAACCCGCTACCAGGTATTTGCCATCGGGGCGCTGAATGACGTTGGAGATAGCACCGTTAAAACCTAACCTGCCCATTTTAAATTGCGAGGTCACCGGCAGGTAATCCCCTTCCGTATTCAGCAAGGCTATTCCCGTGATCGGGTTGGTAACGGTGGCCCCGTTTTTATAATTTGTAAATGAACCATAAATCAAATAGCTGGTGCCATCTGCTCTTTTAAAAATACCGGCAATAGGCCCATTGGATCTATACGCATCAACATTAAACAAGGGATCTATAGACACTTTACCTTTTACAAAAAAAGTAGGCCCAAAATAATATTCCCCATTAATTAATATGGCGGAACCGCCGGTACTGGCGTTGGCAGGCACGGTTACTGTAACGGTGTTTTCGGTAACAGCTACCACCTGTGCAGCTACCTGGTTAATGAAAAAAGTAAACTGGCCTTCTTTACCCTTTAGCCCGTTTACATTAAAGGTAACAGTAGAGCCTTCCGCTCCCAGGGAGGGATTAGGGTTACCGTCTAAAAATTTAACCAATACTGCCGGCGGCTCCGGGTAGGTATCCACAGGTTCCAGGGTTGATTTTTTGCAGGCGATCAGAATAACGGCCGGCAACAGAAAACAACAAAGCCCCCTGGTGAATTGTAGTGTTGAATATTTTTTCATTTGTATCATATCGGTTCTGATAATTATTGAACAAAAAGTGTCGACCCTTTGCACGGATCTCAGGGATCAATACCTTTTGCGATAGCGTTTTCAACAAACTGGTTTACTTCGAATCCAAAATAATGGTTACTGTAACGAAGCGCATGCACGTAACCGTTAGCAGGAGCAATGTTTACACTGGCCACGGTAGTGCCATACCAGCTCATATAATCTCTCGGTGCAGACGCAGATGGAATATATGACAGGGTTAATTGCCGGTACCCGGCATATTTTACACCGCCTGCATCATTATAAATCACGCCCGCATTCATTATGGCCCCGTCGTAAGAGGCATATATCTGGCCGGGATATGCGGCGATATTGCCCGGGTCTAATTGTGGATAATCATTCATTGATTTTTTACCCTTGAACACATACCTGGCCAACTGCGAACGCCACACTTCGGGTTTGATCTGCTCGAGTTTATACACATTTGGTTTTCCCTGCAGGCTAAGCTGCCGGTTTAATTCCACAATGCTGCTTTTGATACTTGAGTCGGCAGGTGCAAAAAAAGTGATGGGTTCGGTAGCAAAAATATTTTCCATACCAGCGAGCCGGATCACTTTTGTAAGTGAATCAAAATACCGGGGTTTGGACTGCAGGTACTCCAGAACGTTACCGGGGAATGCACCGTTTACCGTGCCGCTGTCTTCAAAATACTTATCCTTGGAGCAGCTGACCAATAACAGGACCGGGGCTGCGATACAAGTCAGAAAAATTCGTTTTACTAATACCATTTTTAAGATTTTTTAAAAAGCCAGTTTCCAAATATTTTATTGCCAGTAAGTATTCAGGACCATGCCCGGGTTGTTGATCAGCGCAGTTGAGCTTATCGGCCATGTCCACGCGCCTGCTTTATATTGATCCACGGACATATGGTAGCCAAAGGGATAGGTAATATCAATTACCCTGCGGGTACGTACCACATCGTACCAGTAA
>JAKFCK010000429.1:0-1561 GCA_036676685.1 Chitinophagaceae bacterium
GATCTCCTCACTTTCCATGCCCTCCATATATTTCATCGTGAACACTGCGTTCTGCATGTCCTTCAGTTTGCTTTTGCATTTCTCTAATATTTCGAAGAATTCTTTTGACTCAATACGATTATTGTAATCTATACCCCATTCTTTAGGTGTGGCTTCAGAGGCCCAATGGCCGCTTTCTTCAAAATACGGGTCTTCATCCGCTACGGTAGGAAAACTGTCGGTTAGCCTGTTCACTGCTTTACGGTAATGATCAATGATCTTATTTTTCAAAATCGTAAACAGCCAGTTCTTTTCTGATATTTCTCCTTTGAACTTTTCAATATTTCTCCAGGCTGCGAGGAAAGTTTCCTGAACCAGGTCTTTCGCCACTTCACTGTCGCTTACACGGGGCAATGCATACCTGTACAGCATGTCGCCATAACTGTTCACCCACTCTGTTGCTTTTTGCTCAAACATTTTTTGTTACCGGCTTTTGTTGTGGTGGCAGCTTCGTTGCGTCGCACACTTCGGCTGCATGAAGGAACTTGTACTGACCAGGACCATCGACTCAAAAATAAGCAAACTCAAATCAATAGATCAACCGGGCTTTATGCTGCAACAGTTTAATTATCTTAAAATAAACGGGTGGCAGGAAAATTGAGCAAAAAATAATCAGGCACGCCCTTTCACTAAATAATAGTTCATGAAAAATCTAATAATGTATGCTGCGGTACTCTTCA
This sequence comes from Chitinophagaceae bacterium, assembly GCA_036676685.1. Taxonomy (GTDB): domain Bacteria; phylum Bacteroidota; class Bacteroidia; order Chitinophagales; family Chitinophagaceae; genus Ferruginibacter. The sequence goes on from JAKFCK010000429.1 coordinate 720, forward strand.
CTGCACTAATATGTGGTTGCGGCAGCGGCGATGATTCGAAAGAAATGCAACTGGATTCCGCCAATACACTGCATGATACATTCCCCGCAAACGGGTTAAAAGATTCCCTCGCAATCGACAGCCAACCCAGGGATAAAACGCATGTAGATTCACTGGATAAACTTCCCTGATCAGGCTGCCGGTGGTGGAGCCGGCGGAAGCTTTTTTCGCCTTTTATGTATTCGTAAATAACTTTTTGAAGGGTCATCATCTGTTCCAAATAACCGGCCCCATGGCTTCAGGTCATCCACCCGGTCAAAGATCACTTTGCAGATTGCCAAGGCCGGGATACTGAGGAACATACCACCAATACCACACAAGGCGCCACCCAATAGTACACCGATGATAGAGATGAGTGAGTTCAATTGCACTTTCGTACCAATGATCCAGGGCACCAGGATGTTGTTATCGATGAACTGAACAACAAATAAAATAGAGGTTGCCCATATGAGCAGTGAGATTGATCCGCTGTCGGTAAACACAACGAGTGCGGAAAATATTAACTGCACAATTCCACCGATGTAAGGTATCATATTCAACAGTGCACCGATTATTCCCAGCAATGCAGCATAAGGTGCACCGATGAGTAAAAGCCCGATAGTGTTCGCCGCTGCAACAATGCCTGTTTCCATTAATACGCCGACTACGAAATGCTGCACCACGTTTTTTATTTCCCTGATCACTTCCCTAACTTTTTCGCCATGTTCTTTCCTGAAAAGATCAACGAGAAACTGTAACAGCATCGGGCGGTAATACATAAAAAGAAAAACATAGATCGGTATCAATGTAAGGGTAAGCACAGA
>JAKFCK010000430.1:0-2839 GCA_036676685.1 Chitinophagaceae bacterium
CTACAAAAGCTTTCCTTTAAAAAAACGACTTCCCGGGTGGTAAGATTTACGCCTGTTTCTATTGCAAAAAGCCAACCTGGTGCCGGGCCTGATTGGCCTCACGCCGGCATCACTTCAATCTCCCCCGCTATTGTAAAAATCACTTGTAGCTGCCTGATTGTTTTTTTCAGTCATGTTGCCTTTTCGCAGGATACCACGGACAGCAAAGTTGTTATGGCCCCGGATTCCACAACGGCATTTACGCCCGCTCTCACCGCCGTACCCCTGCAACCACTGACCCCGCAACAGAAAAAGCGGCGAATGAAAATAGTGGCTACTGCAAATATTGTTGGATACAGCGCGGCAATGGCGGGTCTTTACCACGCCTGGTACAAGGATTATCCCCAGGGAAATTTTCATGTATTCAACGACATACGGGAGTGGAATCAAATGGATAAGTTTGGCCATGTATACAGCGCCTATGCGGAAAGCAAAGCCAGCATGGAACTTTGGCGCTGGACAGGTATGTCCAGGAAAAAACGCATTTGGCTGGGTGGTATGAGTGGCGCTATGTACCAAACTGCCATAGAAGTATTGGATGGGTTCAGCACAGAATGGGGATGGAGCTGGGGCGATTTTGCTGCAAACATCGCGGGTAGTGGCCTGCTCGTGGCCCAGGAACTTGCCTGGGATGAGCAACGTATACAGGTGAAATGGTCGTTTCATCGTAAACGTTATAACGACCCTGCCCTGAATGAACGAAGCGATGATTTGTTTGGCAGCAGCAGCCCGGAACGTTTTTTAAAGGACTATAACGGGCAGACCTACTGGTTAAGCACCACGCTCAAACCTTTTTTACCCGGCAGCAGGTTGCCGGCATGGTTGCAGTTGTCTGTGGGAACAGGTGCTGAAGGAATGTTTGGTGGCTATGAAAATATTGGTAAAGACAAAGAAGGTAATATTACCTTCTCCCGCCCGGACATCAAACGATACCGCCAATGGTACCTGGCGCCGGATATTGACCTAACCAAAATCAAAACGAATAAAAAGGGCATCAGGCTCGCCCTGCAGTTACTCAATGTGTTTAAGTTCCCTACCCCCTCGCTGGAACTGAGCCGGGGTAAACTAAGCTGGAACTGGTTCCATTTTTAAAACAGGTGATAAGGAATTGGAATAAAACTCCCGTTTTTTCTGCATACTTGCAGGCCGAAGGCTGATCATTTGATCGTTATTGTTCAAAGACCAGCGTTTCAGCTGTGGCGCCCAGACTTAACAGGTGACCACTGATCTCCTTCACAAAAATATCGGGGCCGCAAACATAAAAGTTACCGCTAAAATCATGGATCGTTTCAACGAGGTAATTGCGGTCGATGCGCCGGTCGATAAAACCAATGACCCCCTCCCGTGTAAAAATATTGATGAAATTATAGCCTAATAACCTTACCAGTTCATCGGGCAGGATGATGTCCCTTGATGTCTTGTTGGAAAGTATAAGGGTGTTGCCGCTTATGATCTTTTTTCGCTCAAGGTCCCGAAAAATGGAAAGAAAAGGTGTAACGCCGGTGCCTGCCGCTATAAAAGTGCCGGTGCCTTTGTATTGAATCGTGCCAAACGGTTCAAAAATGATCAGTTCCGCCCCTTCGTTTGTTTTTCCCAATTGTTTGGTCACGCCATCCCGTTCATTATAAATCTTGATCAGGAACTCCAGGTAAGGCCACTTGTTAATCGAGGTAAAAGTAAACGGCCGTAATTGATCTTTCCATTCCGGCAGGTTTATGGCAATGTCTGTTCCCTGTCCCGGAACGAAACGGTAACCATCCGGCTTTTCAACTATGAATCGTTTTACATCGTGGGTTACATAACTTGATTCCAGGATCTTGACAATATGGGCAGCCATTATTTGAGTTTATGTAATAAAGATAATAGGTAAAAGATAAACTGTTGCACTATCACGTTTACATGTCCACGTTAGCAGACCTTGCCTGATTTGCAGGGGAACAGGGAAGTCGGCAAGCAACCGGAGCCGGGATGTAGCCACAAGAACCAGGTAGATAAGCCAGCATGAAAGATGTACCTTTAAAACATGCTGCGTCAAGCAAACAGCATAAAATAATCACCAGGAGATGCGGAATAACCCAATACAATTTTTTAAAGTATTAAATGACGCCCGGAAACTATTTGTAAAAAATGATCCGCTACGCATGGCCGGGGCTACTGCTTTTTTTACCATGTTTGCATTGCCCCCCATCCTCATTCTCCTGGTGCAGTTCTTCAGTTTATTCCTCGATCCAAAAGCCATAAGGCAGGAAGTTTTTGTCAGCTTATCCGGAACTTTGGGAGAGGAAGCCGTGCGCCAGATCGTTACTGTGATCAGGGCCTTCAGGAAGTTGACCTATAACTGGGTAGCTACGATTGTTGGTTTCATATTTTTAACCTTTGTAGCCACTACTTTATTTAAAGTAATTAAAGATTCTATTAACCAGATATGGAATCTTCCTTTAACCGCGCCCAGGAAAGTATCGACAACAGTAGGATCCAGGCTGCAGTCCCTGCTGGTCTTATTTTTCACCGGGCTTTTGTTTTCCATCGCTGTATTTATTGAAACCCTCCAGGTGTTTATAGGCAATTATTTTTTTAAAATATTCCCGTCCATTTCACCTGTGTTTAACCGCGCACAGGCTATAATTATTTCCACGCTTATTATGGCCATTTGGTTCCTCATAATATTTCGCTACCTGAGCCATGGGCGCCCCGGCTGGCGAATTGCATGGGTAGGCGCGTTATTTACGAGCGTTCTCCTTACTATCGGCAAAATTATCCTGCACCTGCTGCTGACGTACAACAATGTTAACAGCATTTA
>JAKFCK010000431.1:0-5879 GCA_036676685.1 Chitinophagaceae bacterium
TACGCTGCGTATCGATAGCATCAGGCCTGTGTTGAACGGGCAGGTGGTGTACCTTAATGACCTGATGTTCTTTCCGTATAACCAGGTAGCCAAAAGCATCGAAGCATTGGGCACACCTACCGCTTCGGAGTTCAATTATTTCTGGAACTACCTTAAGAATTCTACATTATACATCCCCGCTACCAGTGAAATTATCGGGCTTACGGCCGGATCTTTCTATACCTTCTTTATTCCGAACAAGGCTGCCATGATCCAGGCGATCAATGCAGGTCTTTTGCCAGGCACTGCCGGTGTACCGAATTTTACGCCCACACTTACTGCAGATAAATTACTGGTAGAAAAATTCATTCAATACCATATACTGGATAAACGCACCGTGATTTCCAATGGGCTTGATATCGGTTCATACCCATCACTGCTGAGGAACAGCGCAGGTGACCCGGTAACTTTCTCGATCCTTTATAATGCAGGCGTGATGGAGATCGGCGATGGCTATAACCGGAAGGCAAGGCTCGTGGTACCATTGAGTAATAATCTGTCCAACAGGACTGTCATCCATCTCATAGATAATTACCTGAAATACTAATAAAACGGCGGCAGTAACAAGCACACTAAACACAAAAGTTATTTCTCATGAAATCCTTAATTACAAAAATCAGTTTCCTGTTCTTTGCGATAGTATTGACCCAGGCGGTAATTGCGCAAAGAACAAGCGTGCAGGGAAAAGTGACGGGGGCCAATAAAAATCCCGTTGCGGATGTTACTGTGGCGGAAGTGGACGCAGACGGAAGAACGATCCGCGCTGTGAAAACAGACGTGGAAGGCAACTTTGTGATCAATGTGACCAATACAAAGAATAAATTATCCATTAGCCATATCAGCTTTCGCTCCCAGTTGCTTACGATAAACACCAGGACCACTTTTAACGTGAGCCTGGAAAGCAACAACAAAGACCTTGGCGATGTAGTAGTGGTATCCTATAAAAAAATAGATAACGGGAATATAGCGATCCCTGAGCGGGAACTTACTACGGCCCAGTCGCACATCAATGCAAAAGAACTGGAAGAAATGCAGGCCACATCTATTGACCAGGCATTGCAGGGAAGGATGGCAGGGGTGGATATCACCGCCAACTCTGGTGATCCCGGCGCAGGAATGCAGATCCGCATCAGGGGTACATCCTCCATCAACTCCAGCAACGACCCGCTGATCGTTGTGGATGGTATGCCGTATGAAACCGCTATCCCGTCTGATTTTAACTTCGGTTCGGCTGATGAGCTCGGCTATGCAAGCCTGTTAAACATTGCTCCAATTGATATAAAAGATATTACCATCTTAAAAGATGCTGCCGCCACGGCAGTATGGGGTTCCAGGGCGGCAAATGGTGTCGTGGTGATCACCACCAAAAGAGGCGCAGTTGGTAAACCATCTTTTACCTACACGAACAAAACATCTGTAAGCAAACAACCGGAAGCCATACCAATGCTCACCGGCGATCAGTATTCTACCCTGATCCCGGAATCCTACATGAATGCCACGGGAACACCATTAAATACACAAAACGTAAAAGAATTCCAGTATGATCCCAATGATCCTTACTGGTATAATAACTACAGCAAAAATACCAACTGGATAGAAGCCATCACGCAAACAGGTATCACGCAGGATCACAACATGTCTATGACCGGTGGCGGCGAGAAGGCAAGGTATTATGCTTCACTGGGTTACCTGGATCAAAAAGGTACAACCATCGGCACTTACCTGAAACGTATCAGCACCCGTATCAACCTGGATTATATCGTTTCTGAGAGGATCCGCTTTAAGTCTGATCTGTCCTATTCTTACACTGATAACAACAGGAACTTTGCTTTAAACCTCAGGGATATTGCCTATCGAAAAATGCCGAACATGAGCATTTACGAATACGATGAGTTTGGGAATCCATCAGGGAACTATTTTTCGCCGGCATTTAATATCCAGGGGCAGTATGGCGGCGTTTCTTCAAGTGGTAATGTGGGCGGTACGATCAACCCTGTTGCCCTGGCCAATGAAGCAAAGAATAATATCATCAGCCAGCGGATCACACCGCATTTTAACCTGCAGTACGAGATCCTGAGAAAGGTGCTGATGGCCACTTTTGATGTGCAATTTGATATCAACAACAATAAAAATAATAACTTTTTGCCCCAGACCGCTACGGGCAGGCCATGGACAGAACCTAATGTGAACAGGGCATACGATGGCGACATTGATGTGTTTAATGTGCAGACCAAAACGAACCTGGTTTACACACCTGCCATCAAAAACGAAAAACATAAATTAATATCTTTTATTTCTTTGAATACCTACGATAACAAATATGTATCGCAGGAAGTATTGCGTTCCAATACTGCCTCTTCTGCTTTGCAGGATCCTTCTTCTCCTTCCCGTACACTTAATGCGGAAACAAGGTTAACTACTTATACCGGTCAAACGAGAAGTATCGGATTGCTGGTAAGCGGGCAGTATAGCTACAAGGATAAATACATGTTCAATGCCGGCCTTCGCGGAGATGGTAACTCGAGGTTCGGGCCGGAGAACAGGTATGGTTTATTTCCTTCCGCATCATTCCGTTGGAGGATCTCTGACGAAAAATTCATGAAACGTTTTGAAAAAAGCATTGATGACCTGAGTTTCCGTGCCAGTTATGGCGAAGCAGGAAATGCTCCACGCAGGGACTATAGTTATATCAATACCTATAATACTTTCAGCTGGAGCTATCTTGGCCAGGCTGGCGTATACCCCGCTAACATGCAGTTGTCTGACCTGAAATGGGAAACCATTATCGGGAAAAACTTAGGGATCAACCTGAGCATGTTTAAACGCAGGTTAACAATGGATGTGGAATTTTATGTAAACAGCACACAGAACATGTACTTCCCGGGCCTGCAGATATCCTCCATCAACGGCTTTAGTAACGTGGACATGAATGTCGGTAGAATGGACAACCAGGGTTTTGAACTGGGATTGGGTGTAACGCCGTATAAAACAAAAACATGGCAGGTTGACTTTAACTTCAACATCGCCCGGAACATTAATATGATCCGCGAGATCTCCGACCTGTATCCAAGGGATAAAGGAGATATCACTGCCAACGGGCAATACAAAACTTTCCTGCAGGTTGATAATCCCTTTGGTTCATTTTACGGGTTCCGTTACAAAGGGGTTTACAAAGACGTAGCTTCTACAATTGCTACCGATGCAGGAGGGAAAAATATCCTTGGCCCAACCGGCCAGACCATCTACATGAAATTTAACTACCCGAGCATAGGTTACACCTTCCAGCCCGGTGATGCTATGTATGAAGACATCAATCATGACGGAAATATCAATTACCAGGATATCGTTTACCTCGGCAACAGTAACCCTAAGTTCACCGGCGGTTTCGGTAGTTCTGTGAATTACAAAGGCAAGTGGAAATTTACGGCATTCTTCAATTACAGGTATAAAGTGGACCTGGTGAATGGTACAAAAATTACCACGACGAATATGTATGGTTTCGATAACCAGAGCACAGCGACGCTAAGAAGGTGGAGAAAAGAAGGTGATGTTACGGACATCCCAAGGGCCCTGTACCGTAACGGGTATAACTGGCTGGGCAGCGACAGGTACGTGGAAGATGCATCGTTCCTGCGTTTCAGAACCGCAACACTGAGGTATACCGCGCCTAAAAAACTTGCGCAGCGGCTAAACATAAAAAACCTCAGTGGTTATGTAACAGTAGAGAATTTATTCACCTGGACAAATTACACGGGCCAGGATCCGGAAGCTTCCGTTCGCGGCAGTGATCCGTTTCGTGTGGCAGTAGATTATTCTTACACACCACCGGTGAAAACTTTTACAGTGGGGGTTACAGCAAGTTTCTAAAAATATTAAAACAGAATAGCAATGTTTACAAAAACGATATTGAGAATTTTAATGCTGGTTTTGTTGCTTCCTTTTTTCTCCTGCAAAAAATACCTTGACCTGCAACCGCAGGATGGGTTAACGGGAGCAGAATACTGGAAAACAAAAGAACAGGTGCAGGCGGCTGTGACAGGCGTTTATGCGTCACTTACAGGTTCGGGTACCAACTCGCGGCCTGCTGCAGAATCTTTTTTCCTTTGGGGAGAACTAAGAGCAGATATGGTGACGAGCACACTGGCTACAACAGCGGAGCAGATAGATGTGATCAATGTCAACATCCTGCCTACGAATTCTATTGCCAGCTGGCGCGGCATTTATGAAACGATCAACTACTGTAATACGGTTATAGACCTTGCACCAGGAGTACTCACACAGGATCCTACGTTTTCTCAGGCTGCGCTGGATAAAGCCACTGCGGAAGTAAAAGCCATAAGGGCATTAATGTATTTCTACCTCGTGCGCACATTCGACCAGGTGCCCCTAAAACTTAGAGCTACAACAAGCGATAGGGAAATCGTTGACATTCCAAAAAGTTCACAGGAAGTGGTGTTAACGCAGGTGCTGAAAGATCTTGCGGAAGCTGAACCTTTTGCCGTGGTAGATCATGGTGACCGTGCTTCAAATAAAGGCCGCATCACCCGGGCCACTGTCAATGCTATCCAGGCAGATGTTTATTTGTGGATGGAAAAATATGCAGAGTGTGTTGCTGCCTGCGACAAAATTATCAGCACCAATTCTTTTGGCCTCATCAGCGGTTCAGATGCTAATATATGGTACCAGACATTATATGTGAATGGTAACAGTAATGAAAGCCTTTTTGAGCTGCAGTTTGACCAGCAGCGGCTGAATCCTTTTTACCCGATCTTCAATACCGGCAACCGCAGGTTCCTGGCCAGTCCTATCGTAATGGACCAGATCTACACAGTTGACTTTACCAACCCGTTGAACTTTGATATCCGTGCAGATGGCGCTGCCGTTCGCTCCACCGACCAGGTGATCTGGAAATATATCGGTTTGAATAATTCAGGAACTGGTAGTGCAACACGTGCCCAGGAAGAGTCCTATGCACACTGGATCATTTACCGCTACGCAGATGTTTTGCTGATGAAAGCTGAGGCACAGAACCAACTTGGTAACGGGCAGGATGCCATTGATATCATCAACCTTATCCGGGAAAGGGCACGGGCACTGCCAGCTACTATGGCTAACCCGGCACCAACAGATAAAATTGCGATAACCGATTATATTTTATCAGAAAGAGCAAGGGAGTTTGCCTTTGAAGGCAAAAGGTGGTTCGACCTGCTGAGAAATGCGCGGAGGGACAATTACCAGCGCCTGGATATCCTGTTAGATGTGGTGTCCAATACTGTTCCTGCTAACCGCCAACAGTCAGCCATTGCAAAATTCCGGGATAAAAATGCGCATTACCTGCCTATTCTTTCCTACGAACTTACCACCAATAAAGCCCTGGTGCAAAATCCTTTTTATCAATAACAAGTTCACAACATTAAACGAGTCATATGAAAAAATATTTTAGCATCCTGGTCACTGCCGCAGTAGCGTTGATTTTGATTTTTTACGCCGGCGGGTGTAAAAAAATTGAGTACGTGGAATCAACGACGACTGACCTGAATATTTATGGATACCTGAAGGCGAATCCTGCTAAATATTCTTCAATAACAACCGTTTTACCAGCTTCCCCAAAAGCATCTTTTTGCAGCATATTATCAAGTGCTTCGATCGCCTCAGCTTCTGTCATTGCAACAACGACACCTTTCCCTGCTGCCAAGCCATCCGCTTTAATAACAATAGGTGCGCCTTTTTCTTCGACATACGCTTTTGCTGCTTCAAACGTTGTAAATGTTTCAAAAAAGCCAGTTGGGATGTTGTATTTTTTCATGATTTCTTTGGCAAACGATTTACTTCCTTCAATT
>JAKFCK010000432.1:0-6767 GCA_036676685.1 Chitinophagaceae bacterium
ATTTGCTCCTGTATAAAAGCCAGGCTCTGCAGTTCCGTTTTGGCAGATGTGGAATACATATCCTGCTGCGAATAAGTGGCTAAAAATGCATTAAAAGCGGTAGCGGCTTCTTCATATTTACCCATCGCCTTCAGGGTGGTAGCATGGTAATAACCGGCTAACGGGAAGGCCAGTTTATCAAAACCAGCAGCCTGTTCGTAATAGGGCAGTGCTTTTTCATGGTAATGCAATTTGCGGTAGCTCTCTGCCAGGTTGTAAATAATTTTTTGCCTGCTGTTGCTGGTGATACTTACTTTTTTGGTGGAAGAAGCAGACACCGCGTAAGGATTAAATCCCGCGTTACTGTTTTTTCCGGCTCCCTGCCCCAGGTGTTTTTCGTAATACTGCGCGGCAGAATAATAATCTCCCTTAGCATAATATTTATCCGCGGCGGCCAGGTAATCATTTACAAACTGGGCCTGTGCCATCATAACGAAACACAGGCAGGAAACCGCTAAAATTAATTTTTTGATATGCATAATGCAAAACTTTATAAGTAGTTGATAGGTTAATTATAATCTCGGGCAAACGAATTCCACTTCCGGCGTTTTCACTGAACGTTTACCCACAAAGGATAGGGATATCTCGAAACTGTTGCTACCTTTTACCACCTTACCCAGGTCGGAAGTATTGACATCATAGCTAACGCCGATCACCATTTTTTTATGGGTGAAGCCTACGAATGGTGTAAGTGCATCTTCAAAACGGTAGTTGGCGCCCAGTAAAAAATCTGTTTCCGGGCCAGCCTTCATCTGTGCATATGCACCCAGCATTTTTTCCTCCGCAGTTCCCTGGCGCAGGTAAAGTGCATTCGGGGTGAGGGAAACCACATCAGAAAGTTTTAACCGGATACCGGCGTGCACGGTATGGCGCATAGGAAGCGTCTGGTCGCCGATGCCGCTGAAATCATCCGTGGGTTTTGTTAGGTGACCTACCGAATACCCGGCATAAAAATTGGCCTTTTTGCCGGGCGTTGCATCAAAGTATAATAAACCGGCACCCGCATCAAAAGATGCTGTATTGTTATTCTTTAAAAAGTCTGAAGTTGGGTTGCTGGGATTGTAGCCGGTGATCGGGTTCCACTGGTCTCCGAAAGTGAGTTTACTGGCGTCAAATCTCCGCTGTATCACACCCACCTGCAGGCCAATCACCACCCGGTGATTTTCTGCCACACCAAATCGCATCCCTGTATAAGCAAGATTACCATAAGCAGTGGTATACTTGTAACCACCGTCGCCGGCCGTCTGGTTAAGTATACTCACGCCAAAATTCATGTTTTTAGTAGTGTCAAATTCCCCGGACACACCGAACGTAGAGTAAGGCGTACTGATGCTGCCCCACTGGGTACGGTAGATACCCGACACACGGTACTGCCCGTCAAAAGCTCCTGTTAGTGCAGGGTTAATCCAGGAGGGATACACATAGTACTGCGTAAAATGAGGATCTGACTGTGCAGAAGTCTGCTGGGCAATTGTTCCGAAAAACAATACTACCAACCAGGTTTTTAAAATTCTTTTCATGCTTTTCAATTTCTTATTGGTAAAAACTTTTTGTTCCTTTTATCTTATGATGGTTATAGAACCACTTAACGGCTTAAAGCCATTTTTTAACTGAATAATATAATAGTACGTGGCCACCGGCAAAGGTTTCCCCTTAGTGGTACCGTCCCATGGCGTATTGTAACCAAGCGAATTATAAAGCAACTGCCCGTAGCGGTTATACACTTCCACGGTTACCCCCGTATAGTCTGACAGGTTTTCTATCTCCCAGGTATCATTGGTACCGTCTCCGTTTGGTGAGAATGCATTGGGTATCACCACCGGCCTTAATATCTTCACCGTCATGGTATCACTTGCCGTACAATTACCATCACCCGTTGCCGTTAGTGTGTATACCTGGTCCTGTGTAGCTGTTAATACAGGCCTCAGGGCTGCCGGGTTAGACAGGCCAAAAGCAGGCGACCAGAGGAAAGTTGTTGTGGCAGAAGAATCGTTGACCACCGGCTGAAATTGTATAACTGTACCCTGGGCCACAACAAAGGATCGTCCTGCATCTACCACCGGTTGCAGGTATACCGTTACCTGCTGCCGGAAAGTATCAGAGATACAATTTTCATTATTGGTAACTACAAGTCTTACATCGTAAACACCGGGATTTGCATAACGTTTTACCGGGTCGGTCGCGGTTGATGTTGTACCATCTCCAAAGATCCATAAGCGGCTCTTTATTGTGCTATTAGGCGCAGTGCTCCGGTCGGTAAATGTATTTTCCTCACCCTGGCAGAGCGTTGTCGTATTTACATCAAAACCGGCAATGGGTTTGTCAAAGAATTTGTCAAATACCTGCGCACTGTCTTTGAAGCAGCCGTTAGCTCCTGTTGCTGTCAGGGTTACGGTGTAACTTCCTGCTGATGCATAGACGTGATTCGGGCTCACCGATGTAGCGGTATTGCCATCGCCAAAATTCCAGGAATAAGTGAGTGCGGCCCCATCGGCCACAGTGGATGTGTTCGTGAAGGTGACCGTGCCTGCAGGCATACAAACGGATGCCGGCATGGTGAACTTCGCCACCGGAACAGCATTCACGGTGATGGTTTGCCTTGCCGTATCACTATTGCACCCGTTGGCACTCGTCGTCACCAGTTTTACCTGGTAAGTACCATACGAAGCATATTCATAATTGAACGGTGTGTTGTTGGTATAGGTAGCCGTGTTGCCATCCCCGAAGATCCATTTCCAGCTACTGATAGCGCCGGAAGAGATGCTGGAGTTATCCGTTATCAATGCCTGCTGGCCCACACAAACGCTGCTGCTGATGGTAAACACCGCCACCGGTTTAGGATCAACTGCAATGGAACTGGTTATGGTGCTCACACAGTTGCCCGTAGAGGTAAAGGTATAAGTAATGGTGTGGGTACCGGGCCCGGCTGTTGCCGCGTTAAAGTTACCCGATGCATCTACACCCGGACCGCTATACACACCCGTGCCCGATACATTGTTGGTTACCGTTGCAGTAGCTACAGAAACAGTTCCGGTTACACTTTCGCATACTGTTGTTAACGCAGGATAAGCAAGTGCCGGGGTCACACTAAATGTCGTGTTCACCGAATGATCGTCCGTGCAACCGTTGCTGTTGGTAACGGTTACGGTTACCGTATAATTCCCGGTATTGGTATAAACATGGGTTGGGTTGGCCAGTGTGGAAGTATTGGCCGCACCACTTGCAGGGTCGCCAAAATTCCATAAGTAGGTTAGCCCTGCCCCCGTCGTACCGGTGTAAGTAAACTGTGCTGACCCGCTTGCTGGTAAACAGGCCACTGTAGGATAAGTAAAGTTTGCTGTTGGTTTTGGGTTTACCGTGATAGAACTGGTTATAGTGCTAACACAGTTGCCCGTAGAGGTAAAGGTATAAGTAATAGTATGTGTACCAGGGCCGGCAACCGAAGGGTTGAAGTTACCCGCAGCATCCACGCCCGTTCCGCTATATACGCCGGTGCCCAAAACGTTATTAGTGACTGTTGCGGTGGCTACAGGAACGGTTCCTGTTACGCTCTCACAAACTGCAGTTAATGCGGGGTATGCCAACGCAGGCGTAACACTGAAGGTCGTCGTAACAGCGTGGTCATCTGTGCACCCATTGCTGTTGGTAACGGTAACGGTTACCGTATAACTGCCGGTGTTGGTATACACATGCGTAGGGTTTGCCAGCGTGGAGGTATTGGCTGCACCGCTTGCGGCATCGCCAAAATTCCATAAATAGGTTTGCCCTGCACTCATGGTGCCGGTATAAGTAAATTGTGCCAGGCCGCTAGGTGGTAAACAGGCCGCGGTAGGATAAGTGAAGTTTGCCGCGGGTTTCGGGTTCACCGTCACAGCGCTGGTTATAGTGCTTACGCAGTTGCCGGTGGAAGTAAAGGTGTAAGTGATCGTATGTGTACCTGCACCTGCAACGGAAGGATTAAAATTCCCGGCGGCATCCACGCCTGTTCCACTGTACACGCCCGTGCCGGGCACGCCGTTGGTAACGGAGGCCGTGGCTACAGAAACGGTTCCCACTACACTTTCGCAAACAGCGGCGATGGCGGGATAAGCCAGGGAAGGCGTAATATTAAAAGTATTGGTCACCACGGAATCGTCTGTGCAACCATTGGCAGTTACGCTTAACCTGATCGTGTAGGTTCCCGTGGCATAGTTATGACTGGGATTGGCAATTGTGGAGGTATTGGCCGCGCCGCTTGCCGGGTCACCAAAATTCCAGCTATAAGTTTGCCCGGCTAATGCTGTGCCGGTGTAACTAAAGGGCACTGTTCCTGAAGCAGGTAAACAGGTGGATGTGGTGATGGCAAAAGACGGATCCGGAACCGGGCTCACCGATATCGTTTGGGAAACCGAATCCTTACACCCGGCCGTGGTGGTAAATACATACCAGATCACATGTGATCCCGGGCCGGCTGCGATGGGATTAAAACTACCGGTGCTGCTGGTGCCGGGTCCGGAATAAACACCTGCTCCCGGAACACCGTTGGTTACGGTTGCCGTAGCCACGGACACAGGCGTACCGGTGTTTCCGCAAACACCTGCCAGCGCTGGATAATTAAATGTGGGCGCAAGATTAAATGTAGCATTTACAGTGGTGTCCTTAAAACAACCATTTGCAGTTGTGGCACGGTAAGTAATCGTATAGTTACCAAATGTGGGGTAAGTATGTGTAGGGTTGGCCAACGTAGAATTGTTGGCAGCACCACTTGCGGGGTCGCCAAAATTCCATAGGTGCCCTGTAATAGCCTGCCCGTCCGGGGTATTGGCAGTACTGGTAAATTGTACAACACCGGTAGCCGGGAGGCAACCCGCGGGATAGGTGAAACTGGTTGTGGGTGGTGCATAAACAGTAATAAGCCTGGGCACCGTGTCCGACACGCACAGGGTGCTTACACCTACTGTGTGCTTTACCGTATAAGTACCGGGTGTAGAATAAGTATGCGATTGCACTGCATTGGTGGGTGAATTAATAACAGTGCCATCTCCAAAATCCCAGGAATAATTATTGATCACTCCCGGGGTTCCGGTGTAGGTAGCTGTGCTGGTAAAATTAATGGCCGTACCCTGGCAAGCTGCAGGTACATTGGTGGTGAATGAAGCAACCGGTTTGGGATAGATCACCACCTGTTTGATAGTATCTCCAACACAACCTTCTGCAGTAACAATTCTAAGATTAACATTAAATGTTCCGGGTGCGGCGAATAGTTTGCCGGTGTCTTTTGAATTACTGATGACCGCATCAGGAAAAGTATATCGCCACTGGTTCAAAACATAACCGTTCGCAGAAGTGGTTTGCCCGGTAAACTTTACCGTATCTAAAATACAGCCCGTATGGGCGATCGCGAAATCTGTGGAAGGTTTGCCACGAACTTCAATAAAGTAATACACTTCCTCTGTATTGCTGCAATTTTCGATGGAAGGATGTGTAGCGAGGATGGGTATTTTAAAACTCCCTGTTCCCGAAAAGCTATAAGTGCCAGGCAATTCAAATTTATAGTAAGTAATGCCATTCACTAACTGGGTTCCGGTGGACACAGGCGCATTTACGGTAACATCCGCATTGGGACTGAGTCCGCCACCGACAGTGCTCAACTTCCATAAAAGCCTGGTGGGTGGAGTCGGATATCCCAGTAAAACAGAAAGTTTTACAGGAGTATTGGTACAGGTAAATGGATGTGCCACCGCAGACGAGGTATCACTGGTATTTCGGATTTCTCCTACAGCATTTAAGTTGTTGATCAGGGTGCCCGCATTGTAACCATAACTTTCCTGGCCACCCAAGCCATAAGTAATAGCGGTAAATGCGGAATCGCTTTGGGCAATGGCCTGCGCCTGTGCAGCAGACCATCGTTTGATGGCAATACTATAACCCGCAAGGCGGGGATGGGCATAAATATGATCAAAGGCCGGGGAACCGTCGATTCTCAGAGAAGTGAGCCCTGCAGTCGGAATGATAAGTGTCAGGTAATTCGATAGGATACTTTGCCTGTTGTTCCTGAAAAAACCGATCCGTTTAATTCCCTGCTCAATAGGGCTGATATACATCATCTCCGGATCACTCGTTCCACTTCCTGAACAATTTGTTCCCCCTGTCATAAACTGGGCAACCATCATGGGTTTATCAGAAGTGATATATTCCGGCTGGTTGCTCTCAAAATAGTAATAAGTGCCTGCAATTAAACTGCCAATTGGAATCTGCGTTCCATTTCTAAAAACAGGTGTGAGGGGGTCTTTTACAGCAATTTTATAAGCATTGGTCATGGCAGTGGCCGCATTACCGTGTGTGGAAGTGGGTGCTGTCAAATAGCGCTTGCCCCAGGCCTGGCTTGGGAAACATTGCTGGTTGTCATTATCTCCGCCTCCTGAACCACATGCAAAAGGATTTGAAGTTCGACTGCTGCCGGCAAATACTGCTACTGGGTAACACTCACCGGATGAATTTGCGATAGATTTGAATTTAGTGCCGGAAAATTCCGGTTTTGAGGACCCCGTTTCCGGCCCGGCCATTATCTGGTAAATATCCCCCCTGTTTAACGTAACGGTGAAGGGAACATTGGCTGCCCTGGGAAACCTGGTCGTTTGCGATGGTGTAATTTCTACGACAGTATTATCATGTTGGGAGACCACATAAGCCCAGGAAAAACAGTTGGCAGCATAATTTTGCCTGCTGTTGAGCGTAACGTAAGAATA
>JAKFCK010000433.1:0-11558 GCA_036676685.1 Chitinophagaceae bacterium
TGGGAAGGAAAACCTTAAACCCATTTACGAAAAACTCCTGGGAGAAGTCTTAAAATTTGGTAATGATATAGAAGTAGCCCCGAAAAATGCTTATGTGAGCCTTAGAAGGAAAAAACAGTTTGGTTGCCTTCAGCCGGCCACGAAGAACCGGTTCGAAATAGGGTTAAACCTGAAAGGAGAATCGGGCGATGCACTCTTAGAGGAGGTCACTGCCGCCAATGCCATGTTCAGTCACAAGATCAAACTGGAGACTTTGGATGATCTTAACCCGGAAATGATCGGTTGGCTCAGGAAAGCCTATGATAAAGCAGGTTAACTTTTTACCTGGTTGCTAAACACTAAACCATCATGCGGGAAAAGATGACCTTGTCTCACTGGCCGGGTTGATTTCAAAAGAGAATATTGCCAGCCAAAATGCCGGCATATTCAACCAGGCAGAATACATTTCACCCTGATTGCTTCACTGCAATCAATACCGTATCTTAGGAGGATAGAAAAACTTATGGAATCAAACAAAGAATTGAAGCTCGCGGTACTCATAGATGCAGACAACGTTCCTTACTCCAATATCCGCGGGATGCTGGAAGAGATTGCAAAATATGGCACCCCCACGTTTAAAAGAATTTATGGTGACTGGACCAAACCTACCTTAAGCGGGTGGAAAACTGTTTTGCTCGAAAATGCTATCACGCCTATCCAGCAATACAGTTACACCAGTGGGAAAAATTCCAGCGACTCTGCGCTCATCATAGATGCAATGGATATTTTATATAGCAGCCAGGTTGACGGGTTTTGTATTGTGAGCAGCGACAGTGATTTTACACGCCTGGCCACCCGCCTCCGCGAGGCTGGGAAAAAAGTGTTTGGTATCGGGGAAAAGAAAACACCAGCGGCATTTATCGCGGCCTGCAATAAGTTCATCTTTATAGAAATACTGCAAAAGGAATATAAGGAGGAAGTACCGGTGAGGCAGGGGGTGAAGAAGTCTGCCAAAAAACAACCGCCTGTTAAACCCGATATCGGTAATCCCGTAAGAAAGCTGATCATCAATAGCATTAATGATCTCACTGAAGATGACGAATGGGTATTCCTGAGCACCCTGGGCAATCATATCATAAAAAAAGAACCCTCTTTTGATCCCCGTAATTATGGCTTCAAAAAACTGGTGGATATCATAAGGACGATACCAGAAATAGAGATCGAGGAAAGGGCAACGGGTAAAAACAGCATCGCGCATTTGTATGTGCGCATACGGTAACATGTCAAAATTTTTTGGTATGAAAAGGCTCTTCTTCTATTTATCCTCTTTTGTTGCGCTACTTTATTGTAGTACCGGCTATGCCCAGTACCATATGAAAGATTTTACCCCCCTTCATGAATTAACGGGCACCTGGAAAATGGCAACCAAAAAAGGGTTTTTGTATGAGCAGTGGTTTATGATCAATGATTCCCTTCTACAAAATAAAAGTTACAGGGTCAACGGGACCGATACCATTCCGCAGGAAGCGGTACAATTAAAAATATCGGGAGGCGCCATAACTTATACTTCTACTGTTGTCAATCAAAATAACCAACAACCCGTTATTTTTACCCTGGTAAATAAAGACAACGGTAAATATATTTTTGAGAATACAGCACACGATTTTCCCCAGCAGATCAGCTACAAGCTAAAAGATGCCAATACACTGGATGCGGGCATCAGCGGCCGTATCAATGATCAATACCGGGAGATCTCTTTTTATTTTAAAAGAGAAAAATAAAATTAAGGTGATGGCTCGTTTCAAGAAATATTTTTTTTCCTGGCTGGAATGTGGGATCTGGATCAGCGGGCTGGTAGTACTGGCGTTTGTGAATCCTGCAGGAGAAACGCATTTCAGCCTTTGCCTGTTTAAATGGATCGGTTTAACCTTTTGCCCAGGCTGTGGATTAGGGCATGCGGTATCCTGGTTATTCCATGGAGATATTCAAAGGTCACTGCAGGCACATCCACTTGGGTTATTAGCCGTGACAGTTTTATTTTACCGGATATTTAATTTGACCAGGTTAAATTTAATCACACACAAAACTTAAAACCAAACTACATGCAAAACATGGGCAGCACAAGTGGGATCAATCCTACCTTAATGAATTTATTGTATGATACCACACCGGAAGAATTGATCCAGATTGATTCCTTAACAAAAGGTTTTTCCGATGATAAATTGCAGCAGTTCGTTATGATCTACCGCACCAAAAGAAAAGATCCGCAAACGATTTTATTGTGTTGCCTGCTGGGCTTCATATTTTTTGCCGGCATTCACCGGTTTATCATGGGCCAGATCGGCATGGGTATCCTTTATCTTTTAACTGCAGGACTTTGCCTGATCGGGACCGTTGTGGATGCCATTAACTATAAACAACTGGCTTTGGAACATAACCAACAGATGATCGGGGAAACCCTTGCGATGTTGAATATGTCAGTCAGGTAATTTTTGTTTTGGATTTTTTTACGATTCAATTTTATCAACTATGAAATTTTTAGCAGCAACACTTCTTTTCAGCCTGTTGGGTATTTTTTCAGCCGGCGCGCAAACAACAGCAGTTTACGATTCCGTACTTGCCAAAAGACTGGGTGGTAATGCAAATGGCATGAAAAATTATATAATGGTTATTCTTACAACCGGTGCCGCTGATATTAAAGACAAAAAAATTACCGATAGCCTTTTCAAAGGCCATATGAGTAACATGGAACGCCTGGCTAAGGAGGGTAAACTTGCGGTTGCAGGACCGTTCGGAAAAAATGAACTCGGGTACCGCGGCATATTCATCATCAACAGCAACAGCGTGGACGAAGCCAAGGCCCTCGTGGATACTGATCCCGCAGTGCAGGCAGGTGTATTCTCCGCGGTGTACCTGAAGTGGTTTGGAACAGCCGCTTTAATGGAGACAACGGATATTCACAACAGGATCGTCAAGCCTGCCCAGTAGGTGGGCCCCGGCTTCTAAGAATCCTTGGTAATTTATTAAAAACTCCGGCAGGTTTTGCCGGAGTTTTTTATTGAAAGAAGAACAAAATCCCCATGCGGGAGAAATAAAGATGCCAGCTGCCAACTAATAAAATTAAGTTAAGGCAATGAGCCACAGGATTATATTCCATTATTTCGGTATTTAAACCGTATCTTCGCCCCAGTTCATTTATTTAGCGGCATTATTAGCCAGTATTATTCTCCGAAATAAATTGCTTACTCAGCATACTCGTTTCTTAATGATGAAGCAAGCTTCATTCCCGCACTAATTTTAAAAAAATACAAATTGTTATTTACAGACTTAAATCTCATTAAGCCCATCCTTGATGCGCTTAACGAAGAAGGCTATACCAGGCCTACCCCCATTCAGCAACAGGCTATTCCGCATGTTTTGGCTGGAAAAGACCTGTTGGGCTGTGCCCAGACAGGCACCGGTAAAACAGCAGCATTTGCCATTCCAATGCTCCAATTATTGGCGAAACCGAAAACGATGGCCAGCGGTACAAAACCCATCCGTGCGCTGATACTGACGCCTACACGGGAGTTAGCTATCCAGATCCAGGAAAGTTTTAATGCTTATGGCAGGCACCTGCGGTTGAAAAACCTCGTGATTTTTGGTGGTGTAAACCAGGGCCCGCAGGTAGACGCACTTAAAAGAGGCGTCGATGTTTTAGTGGCTACCCCAGGAAGATTACTTGACCTGTTAAGCCAGGGTTACATTCAATTAAAAGACGTAGAGATCTTTGTTTTAGATGAAGCAGACCGCATGCTGGATATGGGTTTTGTGCATGATGTAAAAAGAATGTTGACCAAATTGCCGGCAAAAAAACAGACTTTGTTTTTTTCCGCAACCATGCCCCCGGAGATACAGGGACTTGCCAACAGCATATTGAATCAACCGGAAAAAGTAACGGTAACGCCTGCGAGCAGTACAGCTGAAACAATCGAGCAATGGCTGTATTTTGTAGCAAAGGAAAATAAAAGATCCTTGCTGGAATATATTCTCAAGGATAAAGACATTGAAACAGCACTTGTTTTCACGCGTACAAAACATGGTGCAGACAAAGTGGTAAAAGAACTGCTAAGAGTAGGCATCAGCGCCGAAGCTATTCATGGGAATAAATCACAGAATGCAAGGCAACGTGCATTAAGTAATTTTAAGAACCGTACTACCAGGATCCTGGTTGCTACCGATATTGCCGCCCGCGGTATTGACGTGGATGATCTCACCCACGTAATCAATTATGAAATGCCGGAAATACCGGAAACCTATGTACACCGGATCGGCCGGACAGGCCGGGCAGGTGCAAGTGGTATTTCGTTTTCTTTCTGTGAAGCCGAAGAAACTTCTGACCTGCGGGACATTCAAAAACTGATCGGGAAAGATATACCGGTACAACAGGGTCATCCTTATCATACCGTATTCACACAAATCCTGAGCAGGCCGCCACAGGGTCAAAACAGGCAGCAGCGTCCACAAAGAAGTGGCCAGCAGTTTTCCAGGCCCGGCAACCGTCGGCCACAATCCGGCCATGCAGGCGGTGGGGGAGACAGGCATAAAACGGCAAGAAGAGAATTTTAATTTTTATCAATTCTAAAAAAAGACACAGGCAAAACACCTGTGTCTTTTTTATGTCTACCCTTTTTTCATCGGCTGCAGCTTCCAGTAGGTGAGTGATCTCCACAGCCACTCAAAAGGACCGAACCGAAAATATTGCAGCCATATCGCTGAAAAAATTATTTGGAAGATCCAGACTGCAAGAACAACGTAGTATAGCTGGTGAAACCTTAATGAATTATAATATCCGAATCCATAACCGTAGAAAAACCAGGTGCAGATAATGGATTGCATGAGGTAATTGGTAAATGCCATTTGCCCGACATTGGCCAATGCTTTCATCAGCCATGGCACTATACCACTTCTAAAAATAAGCATGACCAGGCTGGCATGGCCCACCGTAACCAATACTCTACGGAATTCGCGAACCGTACGATGGGAAACCCGGAACTGGTCCAGCTGCCCACCTATATCTGAGCTGAAAGCCATCATCCCTTTTTCAAATAAAACATATGCCCAGGGTAAGCCGATACCATAACCCACCAGCAACCAGATGGCGTAAGTGGAAGTGGGCAATTTGTTGCTGAAAAACCCCCACTTGAATAAAGCCATCCCCATGAACATCATCACCAGAAAATCCCAGACGCCATGATACATATACCAGGCCTCGCCACTGGAATTTTGCGGAATGAAATAAGTGAAGATGGTCGAATAATCAGAACGCATTTTGGTCACATGCCTGTTCACTTCTGTAGTGTCTGGTTTTTGATTTTTTTCAACCTCTGTCCAGGCACCAATGGCAGCCTGTTGTTCTGCAGTGAGTTTTTTCTTTTCCTTTTTGGCAGCCATCGCTTCATTATAATCCAGCCGCTTCTGTCGAAATTCTGTATAGTCCCAATGATCTTTTACCATATTGATGGACATAGCCAGTAATGCGAGGCCTAGCAGCCATTTTGGGTGCAGGTTCCTGAAAGGAAATAATATCATACCCGCCAGGCCGTAGAAAAATAAAATGTCTCCCTGCCAAAGCAGGACATAAGCATTGATCACACCGAAAAAAACAAGCCACATCAAACGGCGGTAATAATATTCTGCTACAGTAGTTCCACCGGGCACTTCTTTTTTATTCAGCATGAACAACACCATGCCCGCACCAAACAACATGGAAAACAACCCACGCATGGTACCCTCAAAAAAAATAAATATGCTCGCAAAAGTATAGTAGTCGGCGCCAGTTCTGGGACCATGAGTGATCTCGTACCAAAAACCCCAACCCATCCCAAAACCAGGCATATTCATTAATAGTATTCCTAACAAAGCAACACCGCGGATAGTGTCAATACTTTTTATACGATCAGCAGCAGACACTGGTTTGGTAACAGCAGCCTGGTCACCATCCCGCAAAGGAATTGCAATCGATGCAGCATTACCAGGCAGATTATGTTGATCCATAAAACGTAGTTTTAATGTTCTTAAAAAAATCAGGAGACGGCAATGATTACAGGATCTGCGAGTACAGGTGCCGGCTTTTTTATAGGCATCCATTTGCGATAAATAAGGGAACTCCATAGCCATTCAAGCGGCCCAAGGTTGAAATACCGCAACCACAATACAGAAATGACAACCTGTATTAGGGCCAATTCCAACACCATAAAATATAATTCCCATTGCTCGAGTTTCCCAAAGTAACCAAACCCATACCCGTAGAAAAATAAACTACAAACAAGACATTGTAGAAAATAGTTGGTTAAAGCCATGGTTCCCACAAGCCCGATGGCTCGCCACAAGCCATTCAGTATATTTAAGCGGTGCATCCCGAGGATAAGGGAAGCATATCCCGTTGCCATCAGCATGTTTTCCGCAGGTATAAAGAAGTTGAACGGGATATCGTATTTTTTTACATACCCTTCATAGTCGGCAAGGCGGATGTTGTTGTAATGCAGCCGGTACCAGGCAAGCCCTGCGCCGATAGCTACCAGGAGTAAAGCCACCAGTAAATATTTACCAGTGCCAAACCGCTGCCCGAAAAACCCAAATTTAAGTAAAGCCATACCGAGCAACATCATAGAACCTATTTCCCAAAGGCCGATGCGGTAAAGCCACGCTGATTCTTTGTCCTGCGACTGCTTCATCACATGATCCCAAACTTTAGCATAACTGCCCGCCCGCATTGCTTTATTTGTGGAGGCGGTTTTTGCGGAGTCGTATTTAGTCGCTTTTAAAATACCTTCCCATTTGCCTTTTTCTTCTTTTTGTTTTTTTGTGAGGGTATCCTTTTTCCTGGCAATGGAATCCGCAAGTTTATTTTTCGCCAACTCATCTTTAAATAAAAGCGTATCCTTCGTACGCAGTGTACTGTCTTTTTTCGCCCTTGTTGTGCTATCAGCCTTTATTCGTTTTTCTATCGCGGTTACCGCCAGGTATTTTTTATAATCTTTTTTATCATCCTGGTAATTCCAGAATTGTTTGCCAAAAAAAATGAGCAGGAATACAAACGCGATGATTAACAATCCCCTGGCGGAAAACCGCCAGAACCCAAATAATAAAATACCAATCACAGCCAAAGGATATAAAATATCTGAAGGCCACAACAGCAGAAAGGCGATTACAAGACCGAAAAGCAACAACCATAATTGCCGCCTGGTATAGGCATCCGGGGCGCCGAGGTTGGCAGGCTGTTCTTTTGTGAGAAATAATATAATGCCCGCTCCGAATGCCAGGGCAAATAAAGCCAGCATCTTGCCTTCAAACAATACCGAGACTGCGGTGAGCAACGCATAGTTACCTCCATGATGCCCGCGCTGGTAAAAAATCTGTTGGTTCGTTGTAAACCCTCCAAAATCGCAGATCGCCACCACGAGGAGTCCAAGTAAAGCAAAACCGCGGATCACATCCAACGGCTGCCAATTCGTTTGTTCGGGAGATTCTGAAACAGGTGTTTCGTCTGAGGCATTTAATGATGCCGTGCCGGTACCGGTAAATGGGTTAATGCTCATTAGCGCTGGTTTTAACTTGTCCTGGAACTTCCCTACAATATATAAATTAATTATTATAAACCAAGAGGAAGAAACAGGAGCGCTAAACCCGCTAAGTCAGAGCAGTTGTAACCCTATAAGCCCTACAACTCATTTTCGCAAGGTTCATTTTTTTCGAAATGAGCAAGATTTTGAAACGTGGTCTCCGCGATATTCCGCAAAGCCGTATCTGTGAGAAATGCCTGGTGGCTGGTGATGAGTACATTCGGGAAACTAAGTAACCTTGCGATGAGGTCATCCTGTAAGATGTCTTCTGAATGATCTTCGAAAAACAAACCCTTTTCTTCCTCATAAACATCCAGGCCGAGATAACCGACCTTTCCCATCTTTAGTGCAGCGATAACGTGTTTGGTATTTACCAGGGCGCCCCTGCTGGTATTAATGAGCATCACGCCATCCTTCATTTTTACGATGGTTTCGCGGTTAATCATATAACGCGTCTCTTCCGTAAGCGGGGCATGCAGGCTGATAATATCGGCGTTGCTGCATAATTCATCCAGCGACACATATTTCACCTGCGTTTGTTTGGCCCAGTCCTCATCCGGGAATACATCATAGGCCAGGATTTTGCACATAAAACCGCTGAGGATATTGGCGACAAGCCTTCCAATCTTTCCCGTACCAATAATTCCTACGGTTTTGCCATGCATGTCGAAACCCGTAAGCCCGTCAAGGGAAAAATTCATTTCACGGATACGGTTATGCGCTTTTATTAATTTCCTGTTCAGGGCTAGCATAAGTGCAATAGTGTGTTCCGCGATCGCGTAGGGAGAATATTCCGGTACACGGGCCACCCTTATCCCCAGTTCATGGGCGGTATCCAGGTCCACATGATTAAAGCCGGCTGAGCGAAGGAGTAGCCATTTAACCCCAAGGCCTGAAAGCTGTTTGAGTACCGCAGATGAACCATCATCATTCACAAAAATGCAAACAGCCTCACAGCCGCCGGCCAACCCGGCGGTAACCAGGGAAAGAGAAGGCTCAAGGAAAACAAGCTCATGCTGCGCTGCAGCTGCTCCGGCCAGGGATGCTCTTTCAAATTTATGGGAACTAAAAACCGCTATTTTCATGTTTGTTTTTTGAAGATAAAAATTGTTGGAAGTGCGCCGGCTCTACAGCCCGGTCAATCAAACAAGCCCATTTGCACCGGTTGGGGTCTTACTGCTTTACTGCCGTAAGTTAAGTTAGTTCCGGCTATGTGATAGAGTGGAGAGGCTTCGTACCTGGAAGCCACGGCTATTTTAATATTACCTGCCTGCGTTTCGAACATAGTTTGCACTAATGCAGGATCATTATTGTCTTTGGATAAATGAGCCAGCAGCAGGTGACTCATAAAAGATGGCCGGTGTTTAATAAAAATGTCCAGGGCCTGCCTGTTGGAGAGATGGCCGTATGCCCCGCGTATCCTGTTTTTTAAATGGTAAGGGTAGCGGCCGTTCTCCAGCATTTCCTCATCGTAATTACTTTCCAGGAAAGCAGCATGGCATTGTTTAAAATGATGAATAACATTGTGGCAGGCCTCACCAATGTCGGTGAAAACTCCAACAGTGGTTCCAAGGCAATTTATAATGAAACTATTCGCATCGGCCGCATCATGTTTTTTACCAAATGCCGTCACACAGAGCTTACCCAACCATATCGGCTCGTTGGGTTTAAACCAGTTGAGTAATGCAGGTGGCAACTGTTGTCCCGATTTGGCATAGGTAAGGGGAGTTGTGAAAACCGGCAGGTTGAATTTCTTCGCAATTACCGGCAACCCGTTAATATGATCGGCATGTTCATGGGAAATAAATATGGCTTTCACTTTTTTCATGCTGAGGCCGAGCCCAAGCATTCTTTTTTCCGTTTCCCTGCAGGATAATCCTACATCTATTAACACCGCCTCATCGTCATTACCTATGTAATAACAATTTCCATTACTACCGCTGTTGAGGGAGGTGATCTGTAAAGCCATTGCCTTGCAAAGAAAAGTATTTATGGCCAGTTCTGCGGTGGGTAATCGGGGAGATTTTTACCGGTGGTCAAATTATATAAACTTAATAATCGGGCTTCAGGAAAGGTATCAGCTGCAGACGCTTTGCTATCATCTGCAATGCAGATTCGAGTAAAGAAGAAAAAAATTGAATGGGTAAGTGGCTTACCCATTCATCAATATTTTAAAAAGGGATAATTAATACCTGCGTGGGCGATCGTTATTGTATCCACCGCTCCTGTTTCCGCCACCTCCGGATGGAGGACCGCTGCGCTCCTCAGCTTCTTTTACCACCAGGGGCTTCTTGCCTAATGAAATACCGTTCATGCTTTCCATGGCATCTGTACCTTCTGCCCTATCTGGCATATCTACAAAACCAAAAGCCCTGCTTTTGCCTGTTTCTTTATCAATGGCAACTTTAGCAGAAGCTACGGTACCGAATTTTTCAAAGATTTCTTCCAGTTCAGCGTCATCGAGATCATAAGGAAGGCCTGCTACAAATAATTTCATTGGTGGGTGTTTTTTTGTAAAAGTATAAAACTTCTACAATCATCACTATTATTGTGAAAAAAATTAATTGGCCGTTGTTTTAAGGTTCACCGGATTTGTGAGCGGCATGATATTTATTATAATAAAAATAAAACGATCAAATATGAATAATTTACTCAGAGGATTGATTGCTGGTTATGGCGCCAAAAAATTAGGGGGCGGCTGCCTTGGAACTGTTGTTGTTTTCCTGATAATCTGGTGGGCACTTGGCAGTTGCTGAACCCGGCCCTTACCGGGCAATCTTTGTGCGACAGCATCCTAAACAGGCAAACTGAATTCCGTGAGCCATTTTCAAAAACATTTACCTGCTTAAATTAAAAAATCCGGGTTAGTTAAACTAACCCGGATTTTTTATTTCGATATTATTTATTCGATTACTTTAATCAGCATCCCTTTGGTTACGGCTGTTGTTCTCTGCATCCCATTCAGGATGGCATGTTCTTCAAGCCTGCTGTCTGCTACCCTGAAACTTCTAAGGGCTTGTTCCAGCGTAGTGTTAGCCGCTACTGTTTTTATTCTTACGCGCTGCGGCTGTTTATTGATCTTTGACGCATCAGTAAGTTGCCGGAAGCTTTGCATAGTACTCGTGAAAAAGCCCTGGTAATTATTGAAGGTACTTGTGGCAGAAACTCCCAAAATATGGTAGATCGTATTGCCATATTGAATCAGGTAAGAGATCGTACGTATAGGTGCCTGCTGTTGTTGTTGTTGCGGATCCGGTTTAGAATCGGCTATCATCACGAATGTGTTCAGCCCATTCACCGTTGTTTCTCTTGAATCCACCAGTTGAAGGTTATTCTGCTGCAAAACAGCTTGCGCGGCTTCCTGCAAGGTTTTGCCGGGACCGAGTGTTAGGAACATTAATGCCTGCCCATCCTGTGGAGCCATTTGCACACGCTGGGGTGTATTTTGGTATTTCCAGCCCTGCGGAACATTAAATTGGAATTTTAATTCCGGGTGGTAGAAAACACTGTTCTCAAGGTATCCCTGCCTGGGATCTTCTCCGTAAATCAACCCCTCTATCCTTTTCAGGTATTCGTTACGGTTAATTTTAGGGTTGGTCAGGTTAAGTTTTTTCTGCCATTCCGTGGCCATCCTCGCTGTCGCTGTATTCCTGTCTCCCGGGTTTGGATGTGTAGATAAAAAATCCGGTAATTCCTGTGCGCCGGATTCTGCGCCTTTTCGCTGAAGTGTGTTAAAGAATCCCGCCATCTGGTGTGCATCGTAGTTGATCTTGGAAGAATATTCTACACCTACCTGGTCACTTTCTCTTTCTGCATCGCGGCCAAACTTAAGGAATAGTAATCCCAGGCCTTGTGAAGCTTGTTCGGCAAAACGACCTAATTCCGGTTTGATGATGATGCCCGCAATAAGGCCCAACTGACCGAAAAGCTGTTTACTCTGCTGTACAACCGTGTGGCGGTAAGCAATGTGGCCAA
>JAKFCK010000434.1:0-1948 GCA_036676685.1 Chitinophagaceae bacterium
TGCTTCCATCCGTGTTGAGTTTGCTTCCCCCGCCCGGTAAAACGCAGTTGAGGTACCTATACAGTCCCTGGATCACCGGGCTGTTGCGAACCATTGACCGCTGGGCCTTTAATTATAAAAAACAGGTGCTCGTTATTACCGGCCTGGTCCTACTGCTGAGTATCGCCGGTATGATGCGTTTGCAAACGGTGGGAAAGATCGTGGATGACCTGCCTAAAGATGATATTATTTATACCGACCTCAAATTTTTTGAGCAGAATTTTAAAGGTGTAATGCCACTGGAGATCGTGGTGGATACAAAAAAAAGACGGGGACTGTCCGGTATGCGGGCGCTGAATGTATATAATAAGGTAGATAGCCTGGCTATGTTCATAGCCTCCCTGCCCCAAATGAATCGCCCCCTTACCATTGCAGAAGGATTAAAGTTTGCCAAACAGGGGTTTTATGAAGGAGATTCCCTGAATTATGCGCTTCCCAATACTTTTGACGGCGCTTTTGTGGGCGAATACCTGCGCCCTTCAAAAGCCGGGCAGCCACAGAATAATTTTACAAAAATGCTACGATCCTTTGTGGATAGTAATAACCAAAGTACAAGGATCAGCGTGAGCATGGCCGATGTGGGTACTAAAGAACTGCCGCCAATACTGGATACCATTCAGCAAAGGGCTGGCGAGTTATTCGATAGTAGCTTTAAGGTAACCCTAACCGGCACGAGCATCACTTTCCTGGAAGGCAGCCGGTTTATTATCAACGGGCTTAAGGAGAGTATCGCCTGGGCGTTTTTGTTGATTGCCGTGTGTATGTTATATCTTTTCCGGTCATTCAGGATCCTCGTCTGTTCCCTTGTCCCGAACCTGGTGCCCCTGGTAGTCACGGCCGGTATCATGGGCTGGGCGGGCGTTCCATTAAAACCCTCCACAGTATTGGTATTCAGCGTAGCGCTGGGTATCGCCGTAGATATCACCATCCGGTTCCTGGTAAATTATAAACAGGTGCTGCCCCTCCATGGTTTTGATGTGCCTGCTTCGGTAAGCGCTACCATTAGCCAAACCGGCCTAAGTATCATTTATACTTCTCTTGTACTTACTGCCGGGTTTGTTATTTTTTGTGCAAGTAGTTTTGGGGGCACATTTGCCCTTGGGTGGCTAACTTCCGTGACCTTATTGGTGGCTACCATCACCAATCTTTTGTTGCTACCCGTTTTATTGTTGATCATTCACCCCAAAAAAGTGAAATAAAATTCAACCGAAAAAAAAGTCAAAAAATTTTTTTTGGGGCAAGAACCAGCGTAAAAGTTATTTGTTCTATATTAACCGGTGTAGCGGCTGGTGGTGTTCATAATCAATAAAGTAAACATTTCTAGTACCTTATCGTTGTTGGAATGCTTATTTTAAAGAGAAGGTTTTTTTAGCGCCTTTGTTTTGATCTAATCTAAATAGTTATAATATAATAATGAATGCAGCAAAATCCAGATTTACTTGTCTAAGATTATGTTAATATTCCTAATTCTCCTTTATATTTGAACCAATTAAAAAAAACTATCTGCAAATGAGAAAAATTATCTTGAGCCTTTTGGTTCTATTTGCATTTGTATTTTCTGCAAATGCACAGGAAAGAACCATTACCGGTAAAGTAACTGATGAGAAAGGGAATCCTTTGTCAGGTTCTTCTGTAACAGTCCCGGGCACTACACTGGGCACACTGACCAACGCAAATGGCGTTTTTAGCTTGAAGGTACCAGCTGGTACCAAGACCTTATTGATATCTTCCGTAGATATGAATGAGCAGCAGCTTTCTCTTACCTCACGTAATAATTATGACGTTTCATTGGTTTCTACCAATGCACTGATTGAAGAAGTTGTGGTGGTAGGATATGGAACGCAGGAAAAAATTAATCTGACAGGCGCAGTCTCCACCGTGGGGCCAGAGGCGCTGGAAAGCCGGCCGA
>JAKFCK010000435.1:0-11188 GCA_036676685.1 Chitinophagaceae bacterium
CCGGTATTAAATTCCAGATACAGATCCATGCACACCCTGTATGGGTAAAGGCTTTTTACCTGAATCCTGAGACATTTAAGTCTGCCCCGTTGTTCTTATTAAGCACGGACTTGCCGGAAAATGATTATGTATCTCAAACTATCTCTCACCGCTTATATGATGCAAACGTGGCTACCAAAGTGGCCCAGTTTATTTTGTTAGGCGTGGGTGGCGCTAGGTTGATGGATGAACTGAATTTCAATCCCGAATTATACCATTTAAATGAGGCACATGCCATCAGCGCGGCGTTTTATCTTTACAATAAATTAGGCAGTAAAGAAGCTGTAAGAGAAAAACTTGTATTTACTACGCATACACCCGAGGAGGCTGGCAATGAAAAACATGATATTCACCTTTGTGAAAAGATGAGTTACTTCTGCGGTATTCCTTTGCCCGAAGTGAGAAACCTTACCGGTATCAGCGGGGACAAGTTTGACCATTCCCTTGCAGCATTGCGCTTTGCAAAACTATCCAACGGTGTAAGCCAGTTGCATGGCGAAGTGAGCAGAAAAATGTGGGGTAAGTATGATGGCATATGCCCGATCACGGCCATTACAAATGCACAAAACTGGCATTACTGGGCAGATAAGCAGCTGTACCGCTTTATGGATGAAAATAACGAAGATGCTTTTATCGATCGTAAACGTTACCTGAAAAAACGTGCTTTTGATATGGTGGCTGATCAAACCGGCAAGCTGTTAAACCCCGATGTATTTACAATTGTGTGGGCAAGAAGGTTTGCAGGGTATAAAAGAGCTGATCTGCTGACCCGGGATGAGGATCGTTTCCGTGCGCTGATGAGCAATACAAAATACCCGGTACAGATCATCTGGGCGGGTAAACCGTACCCGTTGGATTATCCGGCGATCAGTGATTTTAATATGCTGGTGAACCTGAGCAAACAATATTCCAACATCGCAGTATGCACAGGTTATGAACTTACCCTGAGCAAGCGCCTCAAGCAGGCTTCAGATGTATGGCTGAATACACCAAGAGTGCCCCGGGAAGCCAGTGGTACCAGTGGAATGACCGCAGCCATGAATGGCGCTGTAAATTTTAGCACCAACGACGGATGGATCTGTGAATTCATTAACCATGGCAACAACGGGTTTGTAGTACCACCGATTGATTACCATAACATCAGTGTGCATGAGCAGGATGAATATGATCTTGATAAATTTTATGAAATACTGGAGAACCAGGTACTGCCCATGTATTATGATAATCCTTCGATTTGGAGGCAGATCGTGAAAAATGGTATGAACGATGTTCGCTGGCAGTTCGACAGCAACAGGATGGCAAAAGAATATTACGAAATATTGTACGTATAACCGCTAACGTTAATTTTGTAGAAATCCTTTTCGCCTCAAAGCCGGAAAGGATTTTTTTTTGGAGACACAATCCTACTATTTTCACTATGCTGCACGCCACAGTTAATTTATATAAACAGGCATACAGTGGCCTCACAAAAAATATCTGGCTGCTAAGTGCAGTTATGCTCGTGAACAGGAGCGGTAC
The DNA here is from genome assembly GCA_036676685.1 of Chitinophagaceae bacterium. GTDB lineage: Bacteria > Bacteroidota > Bacteroidia > Chitinophagales > Chitinophagaceae > Ferruginibacter. Next base: position 1,558 of record JAKFCK010000435.1, read on the forward strand.
AATGGTGTTGGCTTTTCTTACGCTTTACAGCAAACAACTTGGTTTTACCCTGAGCCAGGGCGGCTGGATCGTCGCGATCTACGGCCTTGGTTCTGTTGCCGGTGCCTATATCGGCGGAAAACTCAGTGACAGGTTTGGGTTTTACCGCATCCAGTTTGCAGCATTATTTTTTGGCGGTATTCTTTTTATCGTGCTGGGGCAGATGGACAGTTACATTTCCATCTGTATCTGCACATTCGTGCTGAGTTTGGTCAACGAATCCTTTCGCCCTGCCAATGCCACTGCTATAGCCTATTACAGCAATCCGAAAAACAGAACGCAATCTTTTTCCCTTATCCGCTTATCGATTAACCTGGGCTGGGGCATAGGTATTGCCCTTGGGGGCATGCTGGCGTCAATCGATTACCACCTGTTGTTTTGGGTGGATGGATTTACAAATATCTCTGCAGCCATATTTTTGCTCCTGATCCTTCCCGGGGTTACTTTACAGCAGCAGATGAAACCCGCGGAAGATGAGGCCGGGAACAATTCCGGCAACCAGGGTGTTTCACCGTTCCGGGATACTACCCTATTGTACTTCCTGTTTTTTATCGTGCTTTTCGCGGTTTGCTTCTTCCAGCTTTTCACCACAGTTCCTGTATTTTTTAAGGAAAATTTTGCCCTGGATGAATTCTGGATCGGCGTGGTTTTATCCGTGAACGGGGTATTGATCGCGTTATTTGAGATGCTGATCGTTTTTAAACTGGAAGGCAAAAGACCTTACCTCATGCTGATCACTACTGGCACGTTTTTGATGGGCATGGCTTTTCTACTGCTGAACATTCCACTGGAAAACAAATTTTTGGTAGCACTGTTGGGCGTCCTTCTTCTCACGCTGTCCGAAATGGTTGCAATGCCCTTCATGAACAGTTTTTATATCAACAGAACCACTTTGCAAACCCGGGGGCAGATAGCAGGAATGTATACAATGGCATGGAGTGCTGCCCAGGTGATCGGGAGCAGCTCAGGCTCCTATATAGCCCAGCATTTCGGCTATTATAATTTATGGTATGGCACGGCGGCATTGTCGGTAGTAGCAGCCCTGGGCTTTTACATGCTCCTTAAAAAAGAAGAGCGCCTGTAAAAAAAATACCCGTGCAGGTAAGCACGGGCAATATTTTCAATTCATAACGGCTTAATTATATTCCGTTATCACCGTTACCTTGGAGGTCATGGGCATAGACTGTCCCATCATATCGATACTCCCGGTAATGTCTGATACGCTGGTCCTTTTTTTGACCAGGGAATTTTTTGGATCGACGGTGAGCACCCCTTCTGTTTTAGCAGAGATGGTTATCTCCATTTGCATGCCCTGCGTTTCTACAGAGCTGGTACCTTCCATTGTAGAAAACAGGTTGATACTGGCCTCATTTCCATTCATAGACCTGATCGTATAAGTTTTCACCTCTTTCATTTTATTATTGATAACGGAATCTGACCAGACGTCTCCAACCTTTTTGCCTGCAGGTATGATAAAAAATGCTGTTTCCACGGTGGCGCCTTCATCAGCAGCACCAAAACTTTCCATAAGGCCTTTGAAAGGATTTTCTTCTGCAGTTTCTTCTTTGGTGTCGCCGGCAGTCTTTTCTACACTGGACTTACCAGAATTTTTATCAACCGTCACCTTTAGCTCCTGGCCTATTTTCCCCTCTACAGACTTCGCTATTTCGCTGTTCTTATCCTCTGGCTTTTCCGAATCATAACTTTGCTGCTGCCCCATCACATCCATGGAGATCTTTATTTTGGTAAGCTTATAGGTGGTGTTGTAATTGGTTTTATCGGCACCTTTCACCTCTACCACTGCCGTGCTGCTGCTGTTATTCTTCATCATCATGCCCATGGAAGACATTTCCATTTGCTGGTCCGCCGTGGCAGTGATCACGATCTGCCTGCCATTTGCCAGGTTAATCTTTTGCGCATGGGCGCCAAACGTAAATAGTAAAACTAAGGGTAGTAGATATTGTTTCATTTCAATAGATTGTTTTAATAAGAATGTAAATGTATTTATCTTTTGGATGCGGTTGTTTTGTTTCGTGTTAGCAATACGGTAAATAAAGTTAAATAAAAACGGGCCACTGTTTCCAGTGACCCGTACAGAATTTAAATGATATAGATTATCCTATAACTGTTACATTAACAGCATTCATTCCTTTTTTTCCGTTTTGCAGTTCAAACTCAACTTTATCACCTTCTTTGATGTCGTTGATCAGGCCGCTTACGTGTACAAAAGTTTCTTTGTCAGATTCGTCATGTTTAATGAATCCGAATCCTTTTTCTGAGTTGAAGAACTTTACAGTACCTTGATTTTTAGTGTCCATTTTGTTTAATTGTATTGTATTAATAAAGTGCAAATGTAAGTCTTTAATGTTTAAGGATTCGATTTAAATAATTTAATTTGATAAAACATCTACCGCTAATTTTGAATATTAATGGATAAGGCACACGTTATAATGGGTTTCCACTGGATTTTATACTGTGTCATCCACAGCGTTTTAGCAAATAATTATGTAAAAAAGCAGTCTCAGCACTACCTAAAAATGGGTAGTAACGCCTACCGGGTATTTTATAACGTCTTTGCTTTCGTATACCTTTTGTTGTTAGCCTGGCTCCATTTGAGGTTAAATAGCCATCCAATCTTCTATTCCACTGTCATATCTGATGGAATCGCGATATTGCTGGTGCTGGCGGGCCTGGGGATCATGTTCCACTGTGTGGCCAAATACTTCAGGCAACTGAGCGGGCTTTCCACCCTGCCTGCCAAAGCGGAGCTATACACTGGCGGACTGCACCGGTACGTGAGGCACCCGCTATACCTGGGCACTTTTATTTTCCTGGCCGGGTTGTGTCTTTACTGGCCATTCCTGAAAAACCTGTTGGCTACCATCGTCATCATCATCTACACCCTGGCGGGTATTTTGCTGGAGGAAAAAAAATTGATCAGGTTGTTTGGAAGCGCCTACCTGGACTACCAAAACAAAGTGCCTATGATCATTCCGTGGTTCCGAACGAGAGGCAGGAAAACAAATTCCGGCACCCGTTCGCTGATTAATTGATTAATTATACCTTTGCGCCAACCTAATTGTTATGACAAAATTGCGCTCAGTAATTACCGGCACAGGTGCTTACATTCCCACCATTGTAAAAACCGGCAGAGATTTCACCGTACATAATTTCTACGCAGAAGATAATAAGCGGATTGAAACAGACCCGCAGGAAGTAGTCAGCAAATTCGAGCAAATAACAGGTATTGCAGAAAGAAGGTATGCGACCGAAGACATGCAGTCTTCTGATATGGCCGCCATCGCTGCAAAGATGGCTATTGAAGATGCGGGTTGTGATCCCGAAACGATTGACCAGATCATCGTTGCACACAATTTTGGCAATGTGATCAAACACACCATTCAAACAGACGTGTTGCCGGCACTTGCTTCCCGGGTGAAACACGCTTTACAGATTAAAAATCCTAATTGCATCCCTTACGATATTTTGTTTGGCTGCCCGGGGTGGGTACAGGGTATTATACAGGCTGATGCTTATTTTAAAGCTGGCGTGGCAAAAAAATGCCTGGTGATAGGCACCGAAACATTATCAAGGGTGCTCGATATGTATGACAGGGACAGTATGATCTTTTCGGATGGTGCCGGCGCCTGCGTGCTGGAGGCCCGTGAAGTGGAAGAGAATGGGAGCGGCATTTTATCTTCCTCCGTGCAGGCGCATTGCATGGAAGAGGTCAATTACCTGAACATGGGGAAATCTAATTACCCCGATTCTGACCCCCGCATTCGTTACATAAAGATGAAAGGCAGGAAAGTTTACGAATACGCTATGAAATATGTGCCCCAGGCGATGAAAGATTGCCTGGATAAAGCGGGTGTGGACATTAAAGACCTTAAAAAAGTTTTCATTCACCAGGCTAACGAAAAAATGGATGAAGGCATCACCAAAGCTATGTACAAACTCTATGGCAGCAATCCTGCCCCAAAAGATATGATGCCAATGAGTATTCATACTTTGGGCAACAGTTCCGTGGCCACTGTACCCACCTTATTTGATATGGTGAGGAAAGGCCAGATGCCGGAGCATGAATTACATCCCGGCGATATCGTATTATTTGCTTCCGTGGGTGCAGGCATGAATATCAATGCAGTTTGTTACAGGATTTAAACCACCTGTTGTAACAAACTGCCTCACCAGGCCCATGGTGTCCGTCAAACCACCACAGCCCTCACTTAGGGATTTCAATTAATTTTGTCTCCCTGGTTTCGGACACGAAATTTCAAATTATATCTTATCAGTACCTCTTGAACAAAACGATCTATTTTCCCGGGTTAAACGGTTTACGCGCCATTGCGGCGATCTCGGTTGTTATTTCTCACATTACCTTATCGTTGGGGGAATTCGGGTTAAGCCCTCACGTTTTAGGCTCATACAGTGCCGGCAACCCCATTGGCCTCGAACTCGGGAACTATGGCGTAAGTATTTTTTTTGCTTTAAGTGGTTTTTTAATCACTTACCTGTTGCTGGCGGAAAAAGACAAACAGGAAATCGATATTAAAAAATTCTATACCCGGAGAATATTAAGGATATGGCCGCTCTACTATGCTTACTTATTGCTGGCAATTCTCACCATGTTCATTTTTCAGCATGAGTTTAATTTCGGATCATTCCTTTTATATTTTTTCTATTGTGCCAATGTTCCCCCATTTTTCAATATCGTACTACCCCTGCTGGGACACTACTGGTCCTTAGGGGTGGAGGAACAGTTTTACTTATTCTGGCCCTGGATCATAAAAAAAGTAAATAAAAATATTTTCCGGGTCATCAGTATCCTTGCATTAACGTTAATGGCAGTAAAAATTATGGTCTATTTGCTTTACCCGCAATCGGCACTCACTACCATTTTGCTGATGTCAAGGTTTCATTGTATGATGATTGGCGGTCTTGGCGCCGTGCTGTATAAACAACATCATCAACTATTTTTACGACTGATCGATAACAAACTTATGCAGCTGGCTTGTTGGATCGTTATTGTTTTATCAGCCGTCAATAAATTTCATGTGGCCTCCCTGTTAGACAACGAGATTATCAGCCTGGTCACAGTATTTTTGATCGTAGGCCAAATCAATACCCGGAACAGGATCGTAAATCTTGAAAATAAAGTTTTTGATTTTCTTGGCAGGATATCATACGGCATTTATGTATTTCACCCCCTGGTCATATTCTATTATTCTATCGCTTTAAAAAACATGTTGCCGGCCTCCCTACCCTTCCGCTATATATTTGTTTATCTTATTGTACTTGGTACTACTATCCTCGCTGCTTACCTCTCTTTTCATTATTTTGAAAAACACTTCTTAAAGCTAAAAGAAAAATATGTGGCCATGAGTGGTACGAATGTTTTGCACCTTAGGAAAATTTAGCCGGCATAACCCGAGGTAATGAGGCCCGGTTATTTTTCAAGTTTACCAATGCGGCCACCGCCACCGGTAAAATAAACCGCATGGCCTTTTTTAGCTTTCCTTACCACGTGAAAGCCCTCCTTGCTGATATTGGTAAAATTAATGCCGTCGTCGTTGGTGATATCCACCCCGTTTAAACCACAGGTTACCCATTGTTCCTTTTTTATAAATTCTATGCAGCTCCTGTAACCTGTCGGCGGGGATGAAGGATGTATCCAGGTTTTACCTGCGTTAAAAGTTATCGCCGCGTTTTTTCCTGCATCATCTTTGGCATTAAAATCACCACCTACCACCATCCAGGTTTTTTTATTTTTTATCGCGATGGAGTTAGCACCGGTACTTTCTTTCCCCTGCACTAAAGGCAGCTTGATCTTTTTATCCCTGACCAGTACATTCGATACCATTCCCCCTGTAATGATCACCGCTTCCTGTTTGGTCATTTTTCGCACATTGGTACCACTGCTTGCAAAACAGGCTTCGCCACTATCCGCCACGGGCCGCAGCGACTCCGGTATTCCCTGCCAGGTGATGCCACCATCAAAAGTGCGTGCAATGAAAAACCGGTTACGGATGGGGTCACCCACCACGATACCGCTCTGTTCATTCCAGAATTCCATTGCATCCAGGAACATTCCCTTATCATGGTTCTCAAAAACCACCTGCCAGTGTTCTCCCCCATCGACGGTTCTCAGGATATAAGCAGGCTCTGCAATTCCCATGATCAGCGCCGTAGTTTTGTCAAATGCTTCAATATCCCTGAAATCGGTTTTCTCAAATCCTTTTACCGTCATCCATTTCCACGTAATGCCGCCATCCAGGCTCCTGCCTACTGTGCCATTACTGCCACTCACCCACACGGTATTGTCATCCACCACGCTCAGCCCACGCATGCTTGTTTTGGTGCCGGCCGTTAAAACCTTTACTGTTTGCGCACTGGACAGTAAAGGCAGAAGAGCAAAAAGAAACAGGATTTTATTTTTCATATTAAAACTTATAATAAAGCTCTTTAATAACATAGGGGCCCTATTTAAAAATAGAAGTTACATGTTCCCTGGATAAACAGCAGACGGGTTTACTTTACAACCATCTTAATCCGTTCTTACCAGCCTCATCTGTGTCATCCCCGTTCCACCGTTCCCCTTCACAAACCTTTTCCTTACTTTTGACACGGTTACTAAATTTATGCCCCAAAGCTAAATCATTCATGAGTTATAATTACCTGCCGCTCGACCGGAAACACACTAACTTCCGGCAGATCAAAAACCTGCTGGCATTTGACCAGCTGATCTCCATCACTTTTGATGCGCACGAAAAAATTACAGCCTGCCGCGATTACCTGGATAAAAAACTGCATAATTCCGATGCGCTGCACTATGGCATCAACACCGGGTTCGGTTATCTTCAAAACGTACAGATCGACGATACGCAACTGGAACAGCTCCAAAGTAACCTGTTGCAATCCCATGCCTGCGGACTGGGAGAAGAAGTGCCGCCTGTTATCGTGAAACTAATGATCGCTTTTAAGATTAAATCATTGAGCTATGGACATAGCGGCGTGCAGATCGATACTGTGAAACGGTTGATGGACATGTACAATTACGAAGTGCTGCCGGTGATTTTCACACAGGGTTCGCTGGGTGCCTCTGGTGACCTGGCTCCCCTGAGCCATTTAAGTTTACCCCTTATAGGCCTGGGTGAAGTGAGGTTTAACGGCGTAAAATATCCTGCCGAAGTGATCCTGGATGATATGGATTGGCAACCTATCCACCTGAAAAGCAAGGAAGGCCTTGCATTGATCAATGGCACACAGTTCATGAGTGCTTACGGTATCTATAACCTGATACAGGCAGAAAGACTGATGACCTGGGCAAACGTGATCGCTGCAATTAGTTTTGACGCTTTTGATTGTGTATCGGATCCCCTGCATGAAAGTATCCATGAAGTGCGTTCCCATAAAGGACAGGTGGGCGTGGCAAAAAAGCTGAGAGCACTTTTAAGCGGCAGCAGCATAAGCGCCCAGGTAAAACAACAGGTGCAGGACCCCTATTCATTCCGGTGCATACCCCAGGTGCATGGGGCCACGCAGGATACAATGGATTACGTGGAATCAGTATTTATTAAGGAAGTGAATTCAGTTACGGATAATCCAAATATTTTCCCCGAACAGGACCTCATCGTAAGTGGTGGGAATTTCCACGGGCAGCCGTTGGCGTTAGCATTGGATTTTTTGGCAATCGCGATGAGTGAATTAGCCAATATCAGCGAGAGAAGAACTTACCAACTCATCAGTGGCCAAAAAGGCCTGCCCTTATTCCTTGTGAAGGATGCAGGCCTCAACAGCGGTTTTATGATTCCACAATACACTGCTGCAGGCATAGTGAGCGAAAACAAACAACTGTGCACACCGGCCAGCGTAGATTCTATTTCCAGCAGCAATAACCAGGAAGACCATGTGAGCATGGGTGCCAATGCGGCTACCAAATGTAAGCGGGTAATAGATAATGTAGAAAAAGTGCTGGCCATTGAATTGTTGACAGCAGTGCAGGCGATAGAATTCCGCAGGCCATTAAAAACCTCGCCTCAACTGGAGGCTGTGATAAAGGAATTCCGGAAAGATATAAGTTTTAATGAAGCGGACAGGGTGATGCACAATGATATGAAACTGGCGATCGAATTTTTGCAGATCAAAATACCGCCGGTGATTTAAATGCCTTCGAAAAATTTTACGCAAAGAAATTATCATAAGAAGCAAAGCGTTTTTCTTAAAATGAAAAAGACAATATTATGACCACTACAACATTGTACGACGCCGTTAAATATAAGACACCAACAGGTTCCACCATTTCCTGCAAAGGCTGGATACAGGAAGCTGCATTGCGTATGCTTTTAAATAACCTGGATCCCGAAGTGGCGGAAAGGCCGGATGACCTTATCGTGTATGGCGGCCGTGGAAAGGCAGCACGCAATTTTGAGGCACTGGACAATATCATTGCTTCCCTCAAAACCCTGGAGAATGATGAGTCTTTATTGATACAAAGCGGGAAACCGGTAGGCATTTTAAAAACTCAAAAAGATGCACCAAGGGTACTCATCAGCAATAGCCAGCTGGTACCCAACTGGGCCAACTGGAAACATTTTGATGAACTGGAGAAAAAAGGCCTGATGATGTATGGGCAGATGACTGCGGGATCATGGATCTACATCGGCTCACAGGGCATTGTGCAGGGTACTTATGAAACATACGCTGCCATTGCGGATAAACACTTCGATGGCTCACTGAAAGGCACAATAAATGTAACTGCCGGCCTCGGGGGTATGGGCGGTGCACAACCCCTGGCCATAACCATGAACGGCGGTGTGGCATTAATTGCCGAAGTGGAACTCTGGCGCATTCAAAAAAGAATAGAAACAAAATACTGCGACCTCTTCTTTGAAAATATTGACGAAGCCATCGACAGGGCGCTGGAAGCCAAACAAAATGGCGAAGCTGTTTCTATCGGTATCCTTTGTAATGCTGTTCACCTGTTACAGCGGCTGGTCGAAAGAAATATTGTACCGGATACCTTAACCGATCAGACCTCTGCTCATGATCCCCTCATCGGTTATGTGCCCCATACGATCAACAATACACAGGCCGCCATCATGCGGCAGGAGGACCCTGAAAAATATCTTGAGTTGAGTTATGAAAGCATGCACCTTCATGTGCAACTGATGCTTGAACTGCAAAGTACGGGCGCTATCACTTTTGATTACGGAAATAATATAAGAGCACGTGCCCTTGAGTATGAAGCTAAAAATATTGCCAGCTTGCAAACGCCCCCTTTAGGGGGCGGTGGGGATCTGTTTCCGGGTTTTGTGCCGGCCTACATTCGCCCGCTATTTTGCGAGGGTAAAGGGCCATTCCGTTGGGCAGCGCTTAGTGGCGACCCGGAAGACATTGCCGTGACCGATAAAGTGATGCTGGAACTATTCCCCGATAATAAGTCACTGCAGCGCTGGATACCCCTGGCAAAAGAAAAAATCGCCTTCCAGGGATTGCCGGCACGGATCTGTTGGATCGGGCAGGGGGAACGGGAGAAAGCAGGGCTTGCTTTTAACGAATTGGTCAGAACCGGCAAAGTAAAAGCCCCGAT
>JAKFCK010000436.1:0-3146 GCA_036676685.1 Chitinophagaceae bacterium
TTTCTTCGGTTGGCGTGGTTATCGCTTCATCATAAGCGTTAGTATGTAAACTGTTGCAGTTATCGTAAATAGCATACAGGGCCTGCAACGTGGTACGGATATCATTAAAATCAATTTCCTGCGCATGCAAGCTTCTGCCTGATGTTTGAATATGATACTTCAACATCTGGCTGCGTTTGTTCGCTTTGTATTTATATTTCATGGCTTTGGCCCAGATGCGACGTGCCACACGACCGATTACACTGTATTCCGGATCCATTCCATTGCTGAAAAAGAAGGAAAGATTGGGGGCAAACTCATCGATGTTCATGCCTCGACTTAAATAATATTCCACGTAAGTAAAGCCGTTGGCCAATGTAAAAGCTAATTGGGTGATCGGGTTGGCACCTGCTTCTGCAATATGATATCCTGAAATGGATACGCTGTAAAAATTGCGAACTTTTTCATTGATAAAAAACTCCTGCACATCACCCATTAATTTTAACGCAAACTCAGTACTGAAGATGCAGGTATTCTGCGCCTGGTCCTCTTTCAGAATATCTGCCTGCACGGTTCCACGCACTTGCTGCAGGGCGGCCTGGCGACATTGCTCGTACACATCAGGCGGCAACACTTCATCCCCACTTAAACCCAGTAATTGTAAACCAAGACCATTGTTCCCTTCGGGCAATCGTTCGGGTGAAGAAGGGTTATAATAAACCGGTTTGTTTTGGGTTTTAAATTTTGCTTTTTTAATTTTTTCAATTTCTTTCCAGTCGCCATGCTCATTGATCCATTTTTCACATTGCTGGTCAATGGCGGCATTCATAAAAAAAGCGAGTATCATGGGAGCCGGGCCATTGATGGTCATGCTGACCGAAGTTTTAGGATCGCAAAGATCAAAACCGCTGTACAATTTTTTGGCATCATCCACTGTGGCAATACTTACACCGCTGTTGCCTACTTTGCCATAAATATCCGGGCGATGATCGGGATCCTCTCCATAAAGTGTTACCGAATCAAAAGCTGTACTCAAACGTTTTGCAGGTTGTCCCATGCTCACATAGTGAAAACGTTTATTGGTTCTTTCGGGTCCGCCCTCACCTGCAAACATGCGGGTGGGATCTTCGCCTTCCCTTTTAATCGGAAATACGCCGGCTGTAAATGGAAAATGACCGGGAGCATTTTCCTGTGCCTGCCAAACAAGGATATCGCCCCAATCCTTATACTTTGGTAAGATGATCTTTGGGATGCGGGTACCCGATAAACTGGTACTGAACATAGGTTGCCTGATGATTTTGTCCCGCACTTTATATTCATAATTATCTGCCAGGTAAGCTTTCTGTTTATCTGGCCATTTCTGCAATAATTTGAGACTGACAGGCGTCAATTTAGATTCAATATCTTTTACTATATCATTAAGTTTCTGTATGATTTCTTTGTTCCCGTCCTGGGTTTGTAATGTGTCAATGGTTCCTTTCACCTGGTATAACTGGGAAGCCAATGCAGACTGGTCCTTCACCAGCTGGTCATATTCCCGGATGGTTGTTGTGATCTCGCTCAGGTATCTTGTTCTGGCCGGTGGCATAATGGGATCGCCACCAAAACCTCTTAATTCAATTTTATCATTTCCCGCTATCCATTTAACATTGAATTTTTCCTCCAGTTTTTGCATTAAAAGGGAAAATAATTCATTCACCCCTGTATCATTAAACTGTGAAGCAATGGTGCCTATAATGGGAAGCGATTCGTCTTTTGCTGAAAATAACAAATGATTGCGCTTGTATTGTTTGCGTACATCCGCCAATGCATCGAGTGATCCTGCTTTATCGAATTTGTTGATGGCCACCAGGTCAGCATAATCCAGCATGTTGATCTTTTCCAATTGTGAGGCAGCTCCATATTCCGGTGTCATCACGTAAAGGCTCAGGTCACAATAATCCAGGATGCTGGCATCGCTTTGCCCTACCCCGGCGCTTTCCAAAATAATAAAATCAAACCCCGCCTGTTTACAAACATGGATGGCATCCTTTACATGAGCACTGAGTGCTTTATCACTTTCACGGGTGGCCAGTGAACGCATATAGGCTCTTGGACTGGAGATGGCATTCATGCGAATGCGATCGCCCAATAAAGCGCCGCCGGTTTTTTTCTTGGAAGGATCAACCGAAATAACGGCGATCGTTTTATCGGTAAAATTGTTCAGAAAGCGGCGTACGATCTCGTCTGTTACGGAACTTTTTCCTGCGCCGCCTGTTCCGGTTATGCCCAGGACCGGAGCCCCCTCCAAGGTTCCTTCTAAATCTCCACCCTGGGGAGAGACTTTCTTTTTTGAAATTTCATTCACCGCTTCTCCATTCCATAGCTGTTCATAAGGTTCACCGGATTCTGCGAGTGTTATGGATTGGGCAATTTTTTTAATGTCTTTTAATTCTCCAAGAGCAAAATGCGACTTTCCCTTTTTTACATCTGCAAAAGTCTTCCCCTTTGGGGAAGATTTAGAAGGTGCCTTACATTGCTCAATCACATCTTCAATCATCCCTTCCAGTCCCATGTGTCGGCCATCATCAGGCGAATAAATTCTTGTGATGCCATATTGATGTAGCTCTTCAATTTCAGCTGGAAGAATTGTTCCGCCGCCGCCGCCAAAAATTTTGATATGCCCGCAACCGTTTTCTTCCAGCAGATCTTTCATGTATTTGAAAAACTCAACGTGTCCGCCTTGATAAGATGTAATAGCAATACCCTGTGCATCTTCTTCAATCGCCGCTTCCACAATTTCATGTACGCTCCGGTTATGACCTAGGTGAATAATTTCAGCGCCTTTGCTTTGCATAATGCGGCGCATGATGTTTATAGCGGCATCATGGCCGTCGAATAAACTGGCAGCGGTAACAATTCGAACTTTATTGGAAGGGGAATAACTCATAACTTTTATTGGCGATACTCAACTAACAGATGTTTGCAAAAATAGTTAATTCTCCTGCAAGGTAACAGGTAAAAAAAATGCTCCCGGTATGGGGAGCATTTTTTATTTTTTTCTGATGTCCCGTCCTGAAATAGCGATACACCAAAAAACATCGTTATGTCAGATCAATCAAATTATGTAAAGCGAACCCAGCGGGACTATTCATTATCCTTAAAGCTTCAGATTGTTCAACAAATTG
>JAKFCK010000437.1:0-2393 GCA_036676685.1 Chitinophagaceae bacterium
TGAAGTACAGGGTAAACCTCGGCCTTGATTATATACAATCGAATGGCGGTGCTTATACTGGAGCGGGAGTAGGCGATGGCCTTAATCCTAACACGTTATCATCTGCTTCGGTTGACAACAGGAATACTTACCACTGGACACTTGAAAATATACTGACCTACGATCATACTTTCGCAGGCAAACACAATATCAATGCCGTTGCCTTGTATTCTTCCGAGCAAAACAAATATACCCGGTCAAACATGTCTGCCCTCGATATACCCTCAGACGCTTTCCAATTTTATAACCTGGGGCAGGCCGGCGGGCAGCTCACCATAAATCCGGCAAACCAGGACTACCAGTTATGGGGCCTTCAGTCGGCGATGGGACGTATAATGTACTCTTATGACAATCGCTATATGATCTCTGCCACATTAAGGTCAGATGCATCTTCCAGGCTGGCACCAGGGAAAAAATGGCATACCTATCCCGCCGTTTCTGTAGGATGGAACATCACTAATGAATCGTTTATGAAGGATATAAGCTTCATCAATAACCTGAAGTTGCGGGCAGGATACGGACAAACATCCAACCAGTCGATTAACCCGTATGCCACATTGGGGCTCTTAAGCACAAGGCCTTACAATTTTGGCCCCACCAACTATGTCACGGGTTATTATGTAACCCAACTTCCCAACCCGGACCTGGGATGGGAGTTTTCCAAAACCCTGAACCTTGGCCTGGACTTTACGCTTCTCAAAAATCGTTTATCCGGTACCGTTGAGTATTATGTAACAAAGACAGAGGACATACTGCTTAATCTCAGCCTGCCACTTACCTCAGGGGTGAGCAGCATCGCTTCCAACATCGGCACCACCCAAAACAAAGGAATCGAATTGAGCCTGAATGGTACCATTTTAAACAATGTGAATGGCTGGACCTGGGAAGCAGGCGTTAACTTTTATTCCAATCAAAATAAATTAGTATCGCTGGCATCGGGGCAAACAAAGGATGAAGGTAACTGGTGGTTTGTTGGACATAATATCAGTGCCATTTACGACTATAAGAAAATAGGTTTATGGCAGGAGAGTGATCCTCATCGTAACATCCTGGAGCCGGGTGGAAATGCAGGAATGATAAAAGTGCAATATACCGGGGAGTACAACCCCGATGGCACACCTAAGAGAGCGATCAGCCCTGCCGACAGGCAGATCATGGATGTGGATCCCGATTTCCAGGGTGGCTTTAACACCCGCGTTGCCTACAAAGGATTTGACCTCGGTATAGTTGGTTTTTACAGGAACGGCGGTATTCTTTTCAGTACCATTCACGGTTCAAATGGTTACCTGAATTTATTAAGCGGGCGTAGAAATAATATAGACGTTGACTACTGGACACCTACCAATACAGATGCGAAGTATCCCAAACCCGGAGGCATTGTAAGCAGTGATAATCCTAAATATGGCAGTACGTTAAGTTACTTCGATGGCTCCTTCATGAAAATTCGCACCATTACACTTGGGTACGACCTGAGTCGTAGCCTGATAAAAAATAAGGATATTAAACTACGGATGTATTTTACCGCTCAGAATCCATTTGTTATGTTCTCTCCATTCCATAAGGAATCGGGAATGGATCCTGAAACCAATTCGTTTGGAAATGAAAATGCGGCGGTAAACCTCAACCAGAACCTGAGACGTATTCTTACAGTAGGGTTTAATACTCCTGCTACCAGAAACTATATTGTTGGCGTTAATTTGACTTTTTAAACTTACAAATATGAAAAATATACAAACAAAATATTTAATGATATCGGCGCTATTTCTGCTGTTATCTTCAGGCTGTAAGAAAATCCTGGATGAAGAGCCCCGCAGTATTTATGAACCCGGATTTTTCAAAACTGAAAAAGGAGTGCTTGGTGGCATCACTTCTATGTATGGTCATCTACGCCTCATATATGGTCAACCTTATTATTATAACATCCTGGAAACCGGGACCGACGAATATACCTGGGCTCAAAGTGCTGACGGTAACTTTAAGGATGCGGATCTTAGCGGGGTGGGAAACTTAACACCTGCCAGTAGTCGTTCCGATGCATTATGGGGAACCGCTTTTTCCAATATCAACACCGCCAGCGGTATTATTGAAAATGCAGAAGCAGTGGGTACCATTTCGGCGGCACTTATAGCTGAAGCCAGGTTTTTCCGTGCCTTTGATTACTTTTTATTAGTGCAAACTTTTGGTGGGGTACCATTAGACCTCGGTGCAGGTGAACTGAAATTTAATACAAATCCTTCGAGAACATCTGTACGCAACACCGTTCCGGAAGTATATACCAAAGGCATATTTCCCGACTTGCTGCTGGCCATCAATGACCTGCCGGTTGCAGGAAGGGTAACAGGTGGAGCTACAAA
>JAKFCK010000438.1:0-3310 GCA_036676685.1 Chitinophagaceae bacterium
GGAAATGCTTATCTTCTCCATTTCTGCATTTACCATTTCTATGGAATCTTTTAGTTTTTTCATAGCCGGTGTAGCCATTTCGTTCACCAGGTACTGGTTGCTGAATTCCACGCCCAAAATGGTAACCGCAGAAGGGCAGTTGATCTGCAGGCTGTTGATGTCAATTGTATTACTGATACCATCGATGATCAATTCGCTGCTACCCTGGGGCAAAGCCGCCCTTGCACTGTGAATGAGTTCTGCACCATTGCGGTAAACAGTGGCAGACTTTATACTGGAGCCTACTGTTTTTGTTTCATCGGCAGCAATGGAAGTTATATTACTTAGTATCAGCAGCCCGGTAAAAAAGAGTAATTTTTGCATGGTAAAAATTTTGATGGGTGATATTTGGAAGAATGGATGCAGGAAAAAAGAAGATTACATAACCCCGGACATATTGCCATAAAAAAAGCCACCGGTGAGGGTGGCTGATACATAATTATGTTGAACTCATGCTAACAGTGAGTGCAGCCTGGCATCATTAAAATCATCTACAAAAAGCAGCACATTTTCCAAATGAGTAAACTCGTGTTCCTCATGATAAGTCCTTATAACGACCGCTTTCATTCCCGCGTTCAACGCAGCTTCTACCCCTTTGGGAGAATCTTCAAACACGATACAATTTTCAGAAGCAACTCCCAGCTCTTCTGCACATTTTAAAAACACTTCCGGGTTTGGCTTGCTGGTGGGAACATCGTCTGCCGTGATAATGGCGCCAAAATATTTTCTTACCGGGATATTATCCAGCAGGTAATTCACATTAAAAGGACTGGCCGCGGTACCAATGGCCATAGCGATGTTTTGCTGATGCGCTTTTTCCAGGAAATTATCCAGGCCGTCAATCAGTTTTAAATGTGGCAAAAAAGCCTCCTGGTATCGGAGTTCTTTCTTCATGGAAAAACCATCCATCTGCTCCTGCGTAAAAGTGCCTTCACCAAAGACACGCACAAACAACTCTTCATTTTTTCCATACATGTGTTTTTTGGTATCGGCCATGGTCATATTGGCGTTCAGGTCTTCATTTAATACATCAAACCATGCTTTTTCATGAAAATGCATGTCGTTAATCATTGTGCCATTCATGTCGAATAAAAATGCTTTTGTGGTCATAACAATTTTCTTAAAAGATATTATGGGCTAAAGCCCGAAATTAGTTGTTCATTCATCCCCGGACTGAAGGCCGGGGCAATTTATAAAGATCTATTCAATACATGGAGGCCCGGCGATTCATAGAAAAATGTAAAAGAGCATCCACCAAAATGAATGCTCTTACTTTCTTATTTCTAATTTCTTATTCCTTATTTATTAACTAAGCATCCTTCCCATGACACTGCTTATACTTCTTGCCACTTCCACAAGGACAAGGATCATTTCTTCCTATCTTAGGTTCCACCCTCACAGGTGCCTGCTTTACCGGCGCTGAGGGATCAAAATAATCTTTTTCGTTTGCCGCGTAATCATTTCCTGCCGCGTCTATTTCAGCTTTGTTCACGTTCATTTTGCTCATGTCCGTTTTAGACTCGCGCCCTTCCCTGATCTTTCCTGATTCTGTTTGCTCCATCGGGATACCGGCATGGCAAAGGAAACTCACTACATCCTTATTCACCTGGTCATCCATTTGTTTGAATGCATTATATGCCTCAATTTTATAAATCACCAACGGATCTTTTTGTTCATATCCTGCTGTCTGCACACTCTGCCTCAGATCATCCATAGCACGAAGATGTTCTTTCCATGCATCATCTATCAGGGCAAGAGTGATCGTGCGCTCCAGCGATTCGCCGAGTTCCATGCCATTGTTGGCAAAATATTTATCAAGGTTAGCCAGGGCCTGGATAGCTTTTTTACCATCCGTAAAAGGCACCGCTACATTTTCTATATGGTTACCCTGCTCCCTGCGGATATTGCTGATGATCGGCATCGTTTGCTGGGCAAGATTTTCTTTCTTCTTATTATAATGCGTGATGGCTTCGCTATATAATTGCTCTGCAAGCTGTGGAGTGGGGTCTTTACTCAGTTCTTCTGCAGTGATAGCCGTATCCATTCCAAAATGCATGATCGCTGCCAGCTTAAAGCCTTCGATATCTTCCATTTCTTTAAAGGAAAGGATCAGGCCTTCGGCAACTGAATAAAAAGCATTATCAAGATCCAGCGCAAGTCTTTCTCCAAACAAGGCATGGTTACGTTTTCCATAAACCACGTTCCTTTGTTTGTTCATCACGTCATCATATTCCAGCAAACGTTTCCTTATACCAAAGTTATTCTCCTCTACTTTTTTCTGCGCACGTTCGATACTCTTGGTGATCATACTATGCTGGATCACTTCACCCTCCTTATACCCCATCCTGTCCATCAACCCGGCAATACGTTCGCTACCAAACATACGCATAAGGTCGTCTTCCAGGCTCACAAAAAAGGTAGAGCTACCCGGATCTCCCTGGCGACCGGCACGGCCCCTTAGCTGCCTGTCTACCCTGCGACTTTCATGGCGCTCTGTACCCAAAATGGCCAAACCACCCACTTCTTTCACACCGGGACCAAGCTTAATATCCGTACCACGTCCGGCCATGTTGGTAGCAATGGTAACAGCAGATGCCATACCCGCTTCCGCCACAACCTGCGCTTCCCGGCTATGCTGCTTTGCGTTCAATACATTGTGCGTGATATTTTTCTGCTTCATCATCCGGCTAAGTAATTCACTTACTTCCACCGATGTAGTACCAACCAGCGTCGGCCTTCCAATTTTAATATTTTCTTCTACCTGGTCAATGACCGCCTTATATTTTTCACGTTTGGTTTTATAAACCAGGTCCTGTTTATCATCACGAACCATTTTCAGGTTGGTAGGAATGCTTACCACATCCAATTTATAAATGCTCCACAATTCTGCAGCTTCCGTTTCCGCAGTACCTGTCATACCCGCCAGCTTGTGGTACATCCTGAAATAATTCTGTAAGGTGATGGTAGCATAGGTTTGTGTAGCCGCTTCTATCTTTACATTTTCTTTTGCTTCCAATGCCTGGTGCAAACCATCGCTATAACGGCGGCCATCCATAATACGGCCGGTTTGTTCATCTACAATTTTGATGGCTCCATCAATCACAACATACTCAACATCTTTTTCAAAAAGCGTATAGGCTTTTAATAACTGCTGAACAGTGTGGATACGATCTGCTTTTTGCGCATAGTCATTCAGCAACATTTCTTTTTGCTGTAATTTTTCTTCCGCGGCGGCCTCATTTTTTTCGACTTCAGACAGTTTTACACCAAT
>JAKFCK010000439.1:0-14207 GCA_036676685.1 Chitinophagaceae bacterium
AACGGCTCGCCGGACGTGGTGCTGACACGCCTGCAACGTGAGTGTCGCGCGTCTGCACCCTTACCACGGGGACGGCACCGGCTTTTGGCCGATCGTTGGCCCCGCGTTACGGGTCTGACCTCTTAACTCTCAGGCTGCGTTCGCGTTTGCAGTAGGGTGATCCCACTTTATGGAACCGCCCCAGTGAGGAGGGTTCACGGGCTTTGCCAGGTCCGTTCTCTCCCCGCCGTCGGGTCTCCCTTGCGCGTCCAACTCGGATGAGCTGGGCCTTTTGGCGGGGTCGTCCCGCCAGGAAACGCGATGGCGTTCTGGTCTGCGCAGTAGCAGCCGCTACCTCTGGGGTAACTGCGTGAGCGGACGGGTCGAAACTTCCCGTACGCCTCACTCCACTCGGCCCGGTTTCTAATCGTGCCTCATGGCTCAGTTCCTAGTTCGTGTGTGGACTGACCGGACACGACTCCGGCCAGAGGAACTGGTGATATATGCCTCGCAATGGCTTCCGCCGTTGCAGGGGAGGGCGGCACCAGTTGCCGCCTACCATTCCCCGGTCGCCCGGGATTATCCAAATCGCGCTCTCGGCAATCATTTCAGACCGCCGCGCTGCGACCGTTCTATCAAGGAACGAACCTAACATGCGCCACCGGTGCGAAATTTGAAGTGATTGTTCTCCACTACTTCCTCACCACTTGTGGCGGTGGATATCTTGGGAATAACATTGCTCACCGGTTATTCACATCAGCGGCGAGAAACTGAGGGAGGGCGGCGATCCTGGTTTGAAATGAAAGCAACCGCCAGCAAGTGCGGTTAGGGCCAACCCATGGAGCTCCGGGCGGCAATGGCGGTTTCCGGTTCGACTTCTCGACGGCTCGGCTCTTCGACATTCGGAGCAATGTCTCCCCGCCAACTGCCCATCTACGAACTCGAACCCGCCGTGGTGGCGTCCCTGCGGACGCAGGGGCGGCTGATTGTGCAGGCGCCGACGGGCTCGGGCAAGTCGACCCAGATCCCGCAGATGCTCTGGGCGCATGGCTTGCTCGGCGACAAGGGCGAGGTGGTCGTATTGCAGCCGCGGAGACTCGCCGCGCGCATGCTGGCCCGGCGCGTCGCAGAAGAGGCGGGCACGGCCCTCGGCGAAGGCGTGGGTTATCAGATCCGGCTCGAGTCGCGCGTGAGCGAACGCACGCGGATCCGGTTCGTCACCGAGGGAATCCTGCTCCGGCAGATGTCGTTTGACGCGACGCTGCGCGGAGTGAGCGCGATCGTGTTCGACGAGTTTCACGAACGGCACCTTTACGGCGACATCTCGCTGGCCCGTGCGCTCCAGATTCAACAAAGCATCCGACCTGACCTGAAGATTATCGTGATGTCAGCGACGCTGGATACGGGCGCGTTGAAAACCTATCTTTCCCCCTGCGAGGTGCTGGTGTCGCAGGGTCGCAGCTTTCCGGTGCGCATCGAATACCTGCCGAAAACCGTGAACTTCGAGCAGCAGCCCGTGTGGGAGGTGGCGGCGGGCGAGTGTGAGCGCGTCGCGACGGAAAGCAGCGGCGACATGCTGGTCTTCATGCCGGGCGCCTACGAGATTAGCCGCACGGTGCAGGCCGTTCAGAGTTCGCGGGCGCTGCGCGAGTTTGTGGTATTTCCTCTTCATGGCGAGCTGCCGCCGGAACAGCAGGACCGCGCGGTGGCGCGGGCCGACACGCGCAAGATCATTGTCTCAACCAACGTCGCCGAAACCTCGCTGACGATCGAAGGCGTCACGACCGTCATTGATTGTGGTCTGGCGGCTGCTTTCGCAGCTGGCAGCAAGTAACATTATACCTGCTCCCAGGATAAAATTATACATTTTCATAACAGGTGTTTTTATGTGATTAAAAGATTGGACTTGGTTCATTTTTCCCTCCGTCCCCCCTTCCACCAACACGATGCCAGAAGCCTGTTTCAGGCTTATAATTTGGGTAAATCTGGATAAAAAAAACTGCATACCAAGGGCAGCATTTAGCGCCTCCCGGGTACCCTGCCGGCGGATCGGAGAAATCCCGCGAAAAAGTAAAGGATACGATTGACCTCTGGCACAGTCTATGTGTATATTCAGCTAATAGACTTAATTATTTTGAATTGATTTTCAATAGTTTATTTAAACTTAACAAGAATGAGAAAACTTACCCTAGGCGGCGCCTTCCTCGCCGGAATTTTTGCCTGTTTTATTTTATTGGCTATTCATGGATTTGAGGACGAATCTTCCGCAGATCAACAAAAAAAGCAGGGAGCCCATGGCTTCCACCGGGAATTAACGATTCCTGCAACACCAGATAGCATGAGTTTTGCCGGGGAACCCGTGCCCCTAACAAGATGGGACGTGCGGGAGTACCTGGACCGGGAATTATTGTTCAATTATTATATGCCAGCCAATATCTTTTATATGCTAAAATTATCCAACAGGTATTTCCCTATGATAGAAGCTGAACTAAAGGCGAACGATATCCCGGATGATTTTAAATACCTGTGTGTGGCAGAAAGCAACCTGCAGAATGCGGTGTCCAGGGTTGGCGCCAGCGGCTTCTGGCAGTTCATGAAAAATACGGCTCCTGCTTATGACCTGGAGATAACAGGCACTGTGGATGAACGTTATCACATCCAGAAATCTACAAGAGCTGCATGCAAATACCTGAAAACAGCCTATGCACGTTTTGGTAACTGGACTGCCGCAGCTGCATCCTATAACTGTGGCATGGGCGGTTATGGAGACAGAAGCAATCACCAGGGTACTAAATATTATTATGACCTGGCCTTGCCAGAAGAAACCCAACGCTACATTTTTCGCATCCTGGCGTTTAAACACTTGTTGAGTAATGCAGCATCCCTGGGGTTTACCCTACCTGATTCCGGGTTGTACAGCCCGGTGAAAACCCGCGAAATCATCGTAGACCGCAGCATTCCCAATCTGGCCGTATTTGCAAAAGAGAATGGCACTAATTATAAAATACTCAAACTCCTTAATCCCTGGTTAAGGGAAAGGTCACTCACCGTCCGCAGCGGTCAGCGTTACACCGTGAAGCTACCCGCAGAATAAAATATCCAGGGTTTCGTTTGGTCCTTCGCCGCATTGCTGTGCCGGGGTCCGGGCCGTCTATCATATTTGAAAACAAAAGGGCTACATAATTTTTTATCTTGATAAAAAGTATCAGCCATGAAAAAAATGTTGCTTCTTCTGCCAGCCCTTATTACGCTGGTATTTTTGCAGGCCCAGGTCGGACACCATATTTCCGAAAGCAAGGAGCCTTCCACTCATTTATCGGCTGCAGACTGGCAATCCGATCTGCGTTTCCTGCAGCATACAGTTCATAAGGATTATCCTTTTCTCTTTAAAAATACCAGCGCTGCGCAATTTGATGCGGCGGCTGATAAACTGTTTGCAGAAATGCCATCCCTGCAGGCCCATGAACGGCTCGCTGGTATAGCGCGCTTAGTTGCATCTTTTAAATATGGGCATACTGATATCAGCTGGAGGGAATCGCCGGTTAAATACCATGTAGCACCGCTTAATTTTTACTGGTTCAGCGACGGCATCTACGTGGAAGGTTGTGAAAAACAGTATGCAAACCTGGCGGGCGCCAGGCTGCTTAAAGTAGAAGGCAAGCCGGTGAAGGATGTACTGGAGGCCATAAAACCTTTGGTACCTGCAGAAAACGACCAGTACTTCAAAGCCTATGGGCTCGACTTCCTGCTGATACCGGAAGCTTTACATGCACAGCGCGTTAGCGCTCAACTGAATCCGGGTATCCGTTACACTTTTGAAAAGGACGGTAAAACATTTGATCAAACTGTTGTGGCCCTGGACGCGTTTCGTTTACCGAGAACGTATGGTTTTGTTTCGCGGAATTCGGGTTGGCTCACGGTAAGGGATAGTAGCAGTACCCCCCACTATTTAAAAAACCTGGACAAAATATATTATTCTGAATACCTGCCTGCCAGTAAAACAATGTATGTGCGGCAGAGCCAGGTGCAGGATGATCCCTCTGAAAACCTGCCGGTTTTTTATAAAAAAGTATTTGATTTTATTGAGCAGAACGATGTGGAAAGGCTGGTGCTGGATGTCCGTCTAAATGGAGGCGGTAATAATTACAAGAACAAACCCATTGTCACCGGCATCATCGAAAGCAAAAAAATAAATAAGCCTGGTAAACTTTTCGTGATCATCGGGCGGCGCACTTTTTCTGCCTGCCAGAACCTGGTGAATGAACTTAGCAATTATACCAATGCGGTATTTGTAGGTGAACCCACTGCCGAGAACATTAATTTTTACGGTGACAACCGGCGTGTGGAATTACCCAATTCAAAAACGCCGGTCTTCCTTTCCTTTGCATGGTGGCAGGACAAACCACAATGGGAGAACGGTCCCTGGCTGGCTCCCCATGTGGCTGCAGATATGAGTTTTGATGAATACAGGTCCAACAAAGATCCACTGCTACAGGCATGCCTGGATTTTTCCGGTAAAGACCTGGTTTTGGACCCGATGGGCCACCTGAGGGAATTGTTCGTGGCAGGCAAACTGGACGAGGTGGAAACAGCAGCTAAAAAAATGGTCACTGACCCGAGGTACCGCTATGTAAATTTTGAACAAAAACTAAATCAGTCCGGTTATGATCTCCTGAACGCTTCCAGGATTACGGATGCCCTTTACGTATTCCGGTTGAACACAACATTGTTTCCCAAATCTGCCAATACCTGGGACAGCCTGGGCGAAGCACTATGGAAGTCTAAAGATAAAAGTAAGGCAATTGATGCTTACAATAAAGCAATAACGCTTGATCCGGATGGCATTACCGGTGAAAATGCACGGCAGATGCTGAAAAAAATTAAAGCGGAACAGGCTCAATAAGTTATTGAATACGGACCACTTTTCTGGAAACAGTTTTAGTCAGATGATGAATAATTGTTATCTTACTGGTTCACCTTAATAAAATTTATATGACCAGTAAATTCCAGTCGGTAGCCCTCGGGGCTATTTCCGCCATTGCATTGTTTGCCTGTAACGCCCCGGCGGAAGAAAAAAAAGTTTTCGACCTTGACAAGGCCAGGGTTGAGATCCAGGCCAAAGAAGATGCCTTTGCGGCAGCAGAAAAAGCAAAGGATGCAAAAGGAGTGGCCGCTTACTACGCTGAAGACGCAGTTAGCTATAGCAGGAACAAAGAACCTATAGTGGGCCGGGCAGCTATAGAAGCCGATATTGCCGGGCGGATGGCAAAAGACAGTTCCGGTAATTATGATGTTTACAAAGTGGTAGATCTTTTTGGAAATGAAGATATGCTGGTTGAAATAGGGTCGTGGACGGTAATGAATCCTGCAGGTGAACCCCAGGATAAGGGCCATTATATGTCTTACTTTGAAAAGCGGGATGGGAAATATGTTTGCGTACGGGATATGAATGTAACCTCAATGCCAGTGAAGCCGGCGATGTAGGGGAACGTTGCCAGCGCATGATATCAAAAAGAGCCTGCATCCGCAGGCTCTTTTTCTTTAAAAAGAAAGTAGCAGAATGTGTTTCATAAACCTAAAACTGCTTTGGCTGCAGCACTGTCTTTTTCAAATATTCTTAATTCAGTTCCACCCACCGGGTCCAGGCCCATTACATTCTCCTCCAGCAGGTAAGCATTGATGCCGTTTGCTTTCAATTGGTCAAGCGCTATCGTAGCTTCCTGCAAACTGTTGTAAATATGCAATACGATCGTGTTTTCTTTATCCATATACCGGGATTTAAAAAAAAATGAAGCAAAAAAAACTTATGATAAAGTTAGTTATAAAAGTCGCCGGGCGTTAATCTTTGTTCCCTCTATCATGTGAGGACAACATTGTTTTTTTTTCGTTCTACGGTACCGCAGGTGACAGAGTTACGGATGACATTTCTTCACGGCTTTTTCTAAACGGTTGAAGTTTCCAATAGGTTAAACTTCTCCAAAGCCACTCCAGAGGGCCGAAGCGGAAATACCTCAGCCATACATGGCTCCAGACAATTTGCAGTATCCAGGTGCCTGCCACGACATAATACATTTCAAAACGCTGCAATTTACCATACATCCCCAGGCCTATACCATAAAAAAACAACCCGACCAATAAGGATTGCGCCAGGTAATTAGTAAAAGCCATCTGGCCTACGGGCCGCATCAGGTTGAAAAACCAGTTAAACAATCCTGATTTATATAACAACATGATAAAACCAAAAATACCGATCGCACGCAAAGAGCGGGAAATCTCATAATATTCAAACCGGACATATTTTGTGTAGTTAAAATTGTTGAATTTATAATCGATCAACGGTTGAAGCCGGAGCCAGGAGACTATCAGCCCGATGCCCAGGCCTGCGAGGAACAGGCCCCAATAAACTTTTGTGGATGCCTGGCCGGTCAGTACGCCATTCTTAAAAAAAGCCATGCCCAAAAACATAAACACAAGTATATCCCAGCCTCCATAATAGAGATAATTTACTTCAGTACGGAAACTTCTCTCACTGTGATATTTATACAGGTCACCATAATCGCCCCTTACTGCGGCCAGGTTCTTCTCCATTCTTTTCTGTTTTCCTTCCGCAGTATTCCTTTCTCTAAATGTGGTCATTGCCCCTAACTCTTCTTTTTGCTGTTCAGATAATTTTACCAGGGTTGTGTCCAGTTTTGCTATCGCTTCTCCTTTATAGATCATTTGCCTGTCCCGGTAAGCATCTACGTTTTCCCGGGCCGTCATCAGGAGAAGGCTTACAAAGGCGCCGACGAATAGGGCTTTTGAAGATAAGCGGCGGAAAGCAAACATGATCATGCCGAGGCAGGCATAATGAAATAAGATATCCCAGAACCATAAAAGTACAAATGCATTGAACAATCCAAAAACCAACAACCAGATCTGGCGACGGAAGAAATAGTCACCCGGCCATAAGCCATCCACTTTTTTTTCCTGGCGGCTGACAAATAAGATGATTCCTGCGCCAAACAACATCGAGAATAAAGCCCGCTGGCTACCTTCCATGAACCACTCAATAAAATACCAGGTTTTAAAATTTACTGTGCCCCATTCATTAAGGACCGAGGGGTCTCCCATAACGGGATCCGGCAAGGCAAAGCCGGGTATATTCATTAATAAAATGCCCAGGATCGCGATGCCACGAAGCGCATCTAATATTACAATACGTTCGGATTGGTTGACTGGAGCTGCCAGGTTTGTTGACATATAAGTTGGTTTTGGCCCGCATTTTAATGGCGGATAATTAAGGGATTTATGCAGACAGTAGCAGGAAGTTCTTTGCGAGGATTTGGAAAGAGATGTTTAAGATAATAATTTTCGGGAAATTATTTTTAAATATCAGCCTGGTCCCGCGCAGGGTGGACAAAAAGCCAGTTATGTCTCAATGGCATAATCGTTGCCGTATCTTCTTTAACCAAAAACGTTTATTATGAAACGGAATCTAAAAAGCCTGATCGGTTTCACCATGGGTGCCACTGATGGGGAGATCGGGAAAGTAAGGGACTTTTATTTTGACGACCAGGACTGGACCGTTCGCTACCTTGTAGTGGAAACCGGCGGTTGGTTGTCAGGAAGAAAAGTACTCATCGCTCCCCAGGCGATTAGCGGAACCAATTGGCAAAATGACGTTTTCCCTGTAAACCTTACTAAAAACCAGGTAGAAAACAGCCCGGATATCGACACAGAACAAACGGTTTCCCGGCAGCATGAAATAGAATTGTATAAGCATTATCCCTGGACACATTACTGGGCAGGCGGCCTGTGGGCAGGAGGCATAGGCACAACAGGCATGATGGTAGGGGGTACAGAACCAGTAGAGGATCATATTGAGGCGGGAGATTTGGATGAGGCAGGTAAACCCCGGGTATCCCATCTCCGGAGTTATGCCAATATCAAAGGCTACATGATCCACGAAACCGACGGGAATATCGGCGAAGTGGAAGACTTTATAATAGAAGAGAACAGCTGGAAAATCGTATTCCTTGTTGTAGATACGGGTACCTGGCTTCCGGGCAAAAAGGTTTTGCTCTCACCAAACCTGATACGGAATATGGATTGGGTAACTTCCACTGTAACCGTTAATGCAAGCAAGGAGCAGATCAGGCACAGCCCGGAATATGACCCGGGTAAATTGGTTTCAGATGATTACCAGAGAAAACTTGACGATTATTACCAAACGCCCGTTTAATTGCCGCTACTTGTTTGGGAAGAGTTGATCTGTACCGGGCAAGGGTAAAAGTTAAGATCGCAGTCGTCGCAATTTTCATGAAATTTGCTCATGGATCATTTTGTTGAAGAGCACTCAATCGTTCGGAAAATATGGGGGAAAGGAGATACCATCCTTTTTATTTTTGCAGGGGCATCTGCTGAATTTGCCCTGAATAAGGCCGTGGACTGGCTTTACTTTACGGGTAAACTCCCTGCCGATCCGGTAGGGCGTTTATTCTCAACAGTTTCTTATGCTCAGCAGATCGTATTCCTCCCTATGAATGATGCCCTTAAAGCAATTGATCGTATCAACTCTATCCATGCTGCCGTAGAGGAAAGCCGGCAAGCCAGGATCCCGGACTGGGCTTACCGCGATGTGCTGTATATGTTGATTCATTACTCTACAGCTTCTTTTGAGGTACTGGAAAGAAAACTTTCGCCACAAGAAAAAGAGGAAGTGTTTGATGTTTTTTACCGTGTGGGGAAAAGAATGAATTTAAAGGATCTGCCTGCCGGTTTTGAGGAATGGAGAATTGATTATGCCCGGCACCTTGAAAATGACCTGGCAAAGAGTGATTTTACATTGGATCTTTTTAAACAATACAAAAAACAATTAGGCAGTTTTCGATACACACTCTTGGTGGAAACACAAAAACTTGTGGTGCCGGCAAAGGTGAAAGCCTTACTTGGTTTTGGAAACATTTCTTTCACTGGAATGATCCTGCCGCTGTATAAATTGCTCCGAATGGCCGGCCTGGGGTTAATTGTGCGATCCCTGTTACTTCCACCTGCATATCGTGCTAAAATCAACGCCCTGGACAAACAGGATCACTTTATAGAATAGGTATTACGTTGGCATAATTATGTATTATAGTAAAGTAAAAATATATCGTCATGAGCCAGGCATTTGTAAAAGAAGAGGATGATCAATGGTTACACGAAATACCCGGTACATTACCGGCACTGATCAACTTCCTCACAAAAGAAAACAACGGTGTAAGAGTGCACCAGGTGAAACTTCATGTGAACAATGGTATTGAGATCTACGAGATGAGTAACGGGCTGGAATACCAGAAAGATAGCGAGGGCAGATGGCAGGTTGTCATCTGAAAATGTCTTTTCCCCTGGGGCGGTATTATCTTGTTACCATTCACCAATGGTTCCTGCACTGCCATGATAAAAAATAATCTTCTTTACATCCCGCTGTCCTGGCAGCCCGGCCTTTTGCCCGGCTTGCGACTGCTCCAGGCTGCCCGGTTCTTATTACTTTGGACAGACCGGGTGATCATAAAGTTGTGCAACAAAACATTGCTTGTGCCCATGGTGGTGTTATAAGTGATTTTGATTCTGCAATAGCAGGTGCGGGGGTGGAGAAAATGAATATCCGACAATCCTAACGATACCGGCTTTGACGAAGGTTTTTAAAAACAAACAATGACAAGCTATCCACAGATAACAACTGCTGAATTGCATTTGCAAGAACTGGAAGCCCTAAAAAAAACTCTATAATGTTCGCTGGCATTGATTTTTATAGGAGGTTGGTCTACCTGGGTAGTATTTTTTTGTTTTTTGCCAGCCTGGTTATTGTTTGGATGGGTTGCAGCACAACCTCCAGGAATATTTTTCCGCTAAATCCATCCATCAATCCTGCAATAGGAGGTGAGGCTTTTTATCGATCCGTGCAAACAGCCGGATGGAAACAAAGAGATTCACTTGCGCTTAAGGAAATCCTGGGTGGAAATGTCCCCCGGTTTCTAAAAAAATTTGTCCCCGTTATTTCCGTGATGAAAGACAGCGCAGGAGAACAGCACAAGGCAGTTTTTTATGTTTCACCGGATTATCTTTCGATAGGCTCCAATAAGAACTTTGCAAGGATACCATTGGCTGCCGCCACTTCACAGCAAATTGCTGACAGCTTTAAATGTTTTCTTCCCACAAAAAAAATGGTTGATCTCATCTATGACCAGGCAAAAATAAAATTATCACCCGTTCCGATGCATGCCTTCCGGGACAGTTCCATAACTATGTGACAACATCACCTGCTGATAGAAGGCAAGCGAAAAAACCGAAAAGGATTAATTGCCGGTATCAAAAAGGACGTTGTAATTTCCACAACCTTACTCCTGCCAGCTAAATCCGGGAAAGTAGCTATCTACGGCTGGCATCAGCCGGGAGGTAAACCTATACAGCCCTTATACAGCGGACACGTCCATTGGTACGCGGACTACAGCCATGGTGCCCGGCTTGTTTCCCGCAGGATAAAAATAAATGGGAAAATAATGGATTACAAAGATGTATTGACACATCCCGTATATCATCAGCTTTTGTCGGATGAAGGGCCGGGACTCTTTACATACCCTTATTGACCCATCATTTTGACCGTGTAACTATTTTGATTTCTCCTTCTTTTTCTTTTTGCCGGTAATGGATCTTTGTTCCCTTCACATGAATAAGCACAAGCCCTTCTGAATCGATCCCATCCTTAAACCAACGATCCAGGTCCTTTACCCAATGTTTGGCAAATGTGGTTTTGTCCTGATCAGTTTTGCTTTTCCGGCAACACTCAGGTAAAGATCAGCTTTGCCTTCAAAATTTAAGATTACCGACGGTCCATTTCCAGCTCTTTTATTTTCCGGGATTTTTCAAATGTAAAAAAATAAGAATCGCCCTTCCATGTCACATCACGGTTATTGCTCATTGGCCTGCTATTCAGGCCACCGCGGGTGCCAAGGGTGGTGAACATGCAGATATCCATCTCCTTCATTTGTTTGGCCAGGGCGGCCAGGGAAAGTGTTGCCATACTTAAATATTTGAAATAGTTGTGAAAAATATAAAAACTAATCTCTCTTCGGGTGTACACGTAATTACAGGTGGCAAGCGCGAAATTTTATTACAACAAACGGGCCATAGCAAAACAGGCGGGTGCCTTACGATCTTTTATATGGCTGGTAAAGGCAATGGGGACAAAAATGCTAATTTGGATATTCATTAAAAACCTATTGTTATGACCAGGGCCGTTTTTTTTGTTTTATTTTTTTGTAGCTGTTCGATAAGTTCAGTTGCACAAAACGAATGGTCACCAGACAAAAGTTTTGAGATCGCAGAAAATTTCCGGAAAAAAGCAAAGACAGACAGCGCTGTTTTTTATTACAGCCAGGCTGCGGAAAGTTTTGAACGATCCGGGGAAATAGGAAAGTGGCTCGACTGTTATAACCAGTTAGGGATCATTTATACCCGGCAGGACAGTTATGTGCAGGCAAAAAAATACCTGGAGGCTGCCCTGGCTACGCTGCAAAAAAGAAATGTGCCGGCCAACCTTACCGCCGCCACAACATTTATCAGCCTCGGCGTGTTATATGCCGCCGAAAAAAAATATACCCTTTCCATTCAGTATCATTTTCAATCGCTGGCTATACGCCGGGGTATCCTTGGGGAAAACGCTGCGGATGTTGCGACCAGTTATGGAAATATCGGGAACGTGTACCTGGCAATGAACCAGGCCGATAGTGCAGTCTTTTTTCACCAGAAAGCCCGGGCCATCCGTGAAAAATTATTTGGTGAAAAGGGCGGAGAAGTGATGCAATCCTACACCCATCATGGCCACAGCTACAAGGCACAGAAAAATTATCCAATCGCTTTATCATTCTATGAAAAAGCCCTTGCCAACAAGATACTGCAACGTGGTGAAGCCCATAAGGAAACCGCAAGGTTCTATACAAATCTTAGTGAGTTGTATTACCTCATGGGTAAAACAGAGCGGGGAGCGTATTATAAAAGCTTAAGTGAAAAAGCTATCAACGAATGAACAGTGAATTAAAGACTGTACCATAAATATCCTGCCGTTTCTTTCAGGTAAACATTCCAGGTTTGGATCACGCCGAGGTCGGGCTTCAGATCAGCAAGCGTAGGAATACCTCTCCCCGCAATATAGCTGCACGGAAAACCGACAGTAACAACACCTGCGTTTTTATATAAAAGTTGTGCCCGCGGGAGGTGATGTGCAGAACTAATGAGCAGGTAGGGTGGAGGAAGATGTTTACTATCCAGGATATATTTGGTGTTTACCGCGTTTTGCAAAGTATTATTGGACCTGTCTTCTATAAAAATTACGGAATCCGGCACACCCAGGATAATAAACTGCTGTTTTACCCAGGCACCTTCCCTGAAAGAATCCAGTTCTTTCCGCCCGTTGCCACCACTCACAATAATATGTTTAATAAAACCCTGTTTGAATAATGTAAGGGCCTGTATAAACCGGTCTGCGGTACTGTTAAATATACCATTGCCATCAATATCCGGGCTGGCAAAACCACCGGGTACTATGCCGCAACTGTACACTGTGCCCGGGTTAAGAGCCAATGGTGCGGGCTGAAATTGTCGTGCATACCAGTTCAACAACAAACCATTTCCAAACAATAAAAAGACAACGACGGCCGCAACCAGGCATATTTTTTTAGCTGATCTTTTCTTAAATACAAAGCTGGCGAGCACCAATAATACTATCCAAAGTAGAGGAGACAGGAAAAATGATAAAAGTGATGAAGCGAATTGGTGCATGTGCAGCTTTTTTTTAAGGAGGCTAAAATAAGATAATTCCTTTACTGCGAATAGCGCCGGGTAAAGGTGACGTGAAATAATAAAAGAAATCCTTTAAATAGCTACATTTGAACCGTGCGATCCGGTAATCCATAGATAAGTTCTACCATGCAGGATAATAAAATGTTTATCACTAAAATGTCGGGAGAGACCGCCCTTTTTGATGAACAAAAACTCAGGCAATCACTCACCCGTTCCGGGGCCGGAGAAGCGGAAATACAGGCTATCCTTAAGCAGGTAAAATCCAGGCTCTACGAAGGGATCAAAACCAAAACCATTTATAAGATTGCCTTTTCTTTACTGAGAAAAAGATCTAAACCTGTGGCCTCCAGGTACAAGCTAAAAAGAGCCATTTTTGAATTAGGCCCTACAGGGTTTCCTTTTGAAATTTATATTGGGGAGTTATTCAGACACCAGGGTTATACAATCACCGTCGGCTCCTTCCTGCAGGGACATTGTGTGAAACACGAGGTGGATATCATTGCGGAAAAAGATAACGGTTATATAATGATGGAATGTAAATTTCACAGTGAGCAGGGCCAGTTTTGCGCGGTAAAAACTTCCTTATACGTTAGTTCCCGGTTTAGGGACATTGAGAGACGGCTGATAGAACAGGCCGGTTATGAAAACAGGATCATTTCCGGCGGCCTTGTTACCAATACACGTTTTACTGCCGATGCACTTGAATTTGGTGTTTGTATGAATATCAAGATGCTAAGCTGGGACTACCCGAAAGGAGAAGGATTGAAGGACCTGGTCGACCAATTTCAACTTTATCCCATCACTACATTGATGGCCATAACCAATTACGAAAAAAAATCCCTGCTGGATAAAGGCATCATCCTTTGTAAACAGCTCCCCGCAAATGAAACTTTGCTGAATCAATTAAAAAAAATCTAGTCGAGGACTAGATTCAGGCTGTCGAGAAACTCTCGACAGCCTTTTTTATAATATAAGTTTCAATGGTGGTTGGCTCAGATATCCTGTTCCTGATCTGAAGCCGGCGCTTTGGTTCGAGTCGTACTAATTTTTTTGTCTAAAAAACGGATCCATTCTATAAATACCCTCACTAATATAAAGGTAAATGAAAGAATAGAAAATGTATAATAACCATTCCAGCCTTTTCGGTATCTCACTAATCTGGTATGCTTCTCAAGCCAATTCTCTAAAAGTGTCATTGGTAAACTAAAGAGAGAAACACTCAAAATTGTTTTTAAAGGCTTCATCTTATATGTAAATTGATTGTACATGACACATGATAAAGGAAATAATATATAGAGAAATACAATATTTGAGTCAAATAAATTTGGAAAATAGCGGGTTGGATAATGAACATATTTTTTCTTAATAATTGGACCGTCAAGTAAGGTTGATACTAAAGTTTTAAA